>JBCDBC010000729.1:0-3757 GCA_039184535.1 Bacteroidota bacterium
GCCGTCGCGATCAGCACCGCGCCGATGCCGCCCGACACCCATTGCACATCCGCACCCAGCTCGGCCGCCCAGGGCGAGAGCGTGGCGAAGCCGAGCAGCGCAAAACCGAGTACGAAGCGCAGCAGCCGATCGATGCGACCGATGCTGCCGTCGGTTTCGAAGGTATCCACTGCGACTATCGCACCTGTAGGCTGATACTGATAAAGAATAGCCGTTGCAAATGGAATAGGCTGAAGTGTTCTCTTATCTCTTACCAGACCCTGAACGGTAATATCAAAAGAACCTGGAGGATAGTATTGTCTTCTGGCCCAATAGATATCATAGCTTCCTCTTCCTCCAGGGCGGTTAGAACTGAATAATACCAGGGAATCATCATCCATCCAGATACTACTGATATCATCATAGCTGGAGTTTACCGGAGACTTTATATTCTCTGGGGCAGCCCATTCTCCTACGGCGCCCTCAGATACGTATACATCAAATCCACCGTAGCCACCATGCCCATCTGAAGAGAAGTATAACTTATCTCCATCCGTATTGATGAAAGGGGAATACTCGTCAAAAGCTGTATTAACCACTGATCCGGCGTTGATAGGTGCTGACCATCCAAGTCCTACTCTTCTGGAATACCAGATATCAAATCCACCTAAACCGCCCGGTCTGTCTGATGCGAAGAATAAGGTTCTTCCATCCCTAGACATACTGGGCTGTCTGTCATCAGTAGGAACTCTTTTGGTTTTGCCTCTGGTGTTAACTACTACTTCCTTAGTTCCAGAAATGCCTGGGACAGGAGATGGCTTAGACCAAGCTTTCTTGATAGGATCATAGCGTGATTCGTAAATGCTACATCCCTCTTTGTTATTCTTATCGTTACAGATGGTGTAATAGATTGAAAGTCCGTCAGCTGAGAAAGTAGGAGTTCCATCGTTTCTTTTCGTGTTCAGGGGTTTCCCCATATTGGTTGCAGGGCCATAGGTACTATCATTTTCCATGACAGCTGAAAATAGGTCAGATCTTGCAGGTTGAGCTAGTCCTTGATAGGCTTTATTGGCTTTACCTTTAACTTTTCTATGAGAAGTAAACACCACGAATACATCCTCTTGCCTTTGATCCAAGAAACCTGGATAGGCGTCGATAGCTTCTGAGTTAAATGGAACAGGATTAAGGAGGAAACGGGGTCTTTTTCTGGCGGAAGCTTCAGCTAAATCACAGCCTTCTATTTCAAGTTGGGCTCTTTTGAAATATTCATCTTCTGTTTTATGCCTTTCCTGAAACTCCAGAAGAGCTTCTTTGGCTAGTCTATAGTTGTTAAGTTTTTTATAGGATAAACCTATCCATAAATAGACTGTATCATTTCTGTCAGGAGCTATCTCAGATGCTCTTCTGTACCAGCGCAAAGCATCTTCATAGTCTTCTAGAACATCATTGATCAATCCCAGCCTGTATGTAGCTGTGTAATTACTGGGCTGTGCATCTAGCACATCACGATACAATTCCTCCGCTGCAACAAACTTCTCACTCTGAAAGTTCAAGTTAGCTTTCCGGATCAGTTTTTCAGTTTTCTTGTCTTGACCTAATAAAAAAGAGGAATTGACCAGCAGCACCAGTAAGAAAGTAGTAGCGAATAGTCGCTTATATTGTTTGGGTACCATAAGAGCCGCTATCTTTTTAAAAGATGGAATATTTAAAGCAAGGGCTTTACCGTTTATCAGCAAACATAGAAAAAATCGCAAAACATCCCAATCTTTCGTACTAATTGTTGAATAAAATCACCCAAAGCAGAAAATCTGCCAAGAGAATTAATACTGAGGAGATTACAAAGGCATCAATTGTGGCTTTCCCTACTCCTCTGGCCCCTTTTTGGGCCTGAAACCCCCTGTTACAACCTGTCATAGAGATGATCATTCCGAAAATGACGGACTTGATCAGACCCCCACTCAAGTCGCCTAAATGGAAATAACTTCTAACCGATCCGAAAAATACTTGGACTGTAATATCGAGAAAATAGTTAGAAACTAACCAGGCTCCCAGCATGGCTGCACAAAGGGCAAAAACACAAAGAACGGGCATCATCAGACTCAACCCTAAAAAGCGGGGAAGAACCAGGTATCTGACCGGGTCAATGGACATAGTTTTTAGGGCATCTATCTGTTCAGAGATCTTCATACTTCCTATCTCTGCTGCCATAGAAGCTCCTATTCTCCCACTGATGACCATGGCGGTAAGGACAGGACCCATTTCCATCATGATTACCCGGCTCACCTGTCCACCTAATATGGTATAAGAGACTAAGCCTCTTACCTGATACGCTCCCTGCCAGGCAATGATAGCACCGGCAAAGAAACCTATGAGTAATACCACCGGAATTGAACTTACCCCTACATGGTCCATTTGCTGGATGAGGCGTTTTCTGTCCCACCACACATATCGTAGCCTGATTATAGTCTCCCAGAGGAGGTATCCCCAGCTACTGATAGTTAGAACAGCTTTTTTCATGTTTCTGTGCTCAAATAAATAGGGGCAAAGATGGCCTTGAATCCAAGATAGCTGTAATTTAGGCTAATTATGCTGAAAGTTCTGGTCTCTTCCATCACAGCACGTATTTCCTATACCATTGAGTTGGTATTTGGAGAAATACTTGGGCTTTCAGTAGAAGTGGTAGAAAGACTGGAGGAAGTATCTGCTGATTCGCCAATGGTAGATTACCGAAGAGAACCAGATAAAGCTCTCCCGTGTAGAATCCCTAATACGGGTTTACTACATGAAACTAGTATCAGGCAGAAGTGGGCGGAAGTGCAAGAGGGAGAAAGATCTGTTCTATTTCCGGTAGCTGATTCTGAGCTGGGCTTCGATGTGCTGTCTGCCATTTTTTATCTGGCAACAGATTATGAGAAGCGGGTGGAGATCCACATGGACCCGCATAATAGGTATGATCCTCATGCCTATCCTTCCGGTAAGGAAAACTGGTTTGAGGAACCGCTCTGTGAAGTATTTGCGGAGAAGCTCTGGCAATACCTGAAGAAACACTTTTCTCAGCTGGAGAGAACCAAAAAAGAGGCCCGAGTTATTTGGACCTTTGATCTGGATAATCCCTGGAAATACAAATACAAGCCCTTGTATGTACAGTGGGGCGGACTACTTACAGATCTGCTTGGTGGGAAATGGAAGCAGGCAGGAGAACGAGTAAAAACTCTTGTTGGAGGAGTTGACCCTTATGATTTTTATGGCTTGCTACCAGACTACTTCCCTAAAGAAAAAACCCTTCTCTTTATTCTCCTCGAAAGAAAAAGTAAGCATGATAGCCGTTTTACATGGCGTAATCCGAAATTGAGAGAACTGGTCATAAGTTTGAAAGAAGCTGGATATGAGCTTGGAATACATCCTTCCTACACTACTTTTCTGGATGAGGAGCAGATTTCTTTTGAGAAAGAAAAGCTGGAGGAGTGGGTGAATGATATAGATAGTGGAAGGCAGCACTACCTGAAAGTAAGATATCCTGATACCTACCAGTTCTACTTACAGGCAGGCATAAATACGGACTTTTCAGCTTGTCTATATCATATGACGGGCTTTCCGATGGGAATGACAAGAAGTTTTGATTGGTTTGATCTGAGGAAGAATGAAAAAACTGAACTAAGGATACAACCTACCCAAATCATGGATGTCAGCCTGAAAGGGTATATGGCCTTATCAGTAGAAAAAAGTATTCAGGAAATGGATAGAATATTCTCAAGAGTAAGGGAATATGGTGGAGAAC
>JBCDBC010000730.1:0-3756 GCA_039184535.1 Bacteroidota bacterium
ATATCATCCGTTTCCTCTTCGAAGAAATGAACCCATCCGAAAGTGAGCTTCTTATGGAAGCTCTCTATCGGGATGAGGATCTTTGGAAGAGGTACGAGTCATTCCAAAATATTCTTCAGGATATTAAGAAAGTTTCTTTTGAACCTTCCGAAGGATCTGTTTTAAGAGTTAGAAAGTTTGTAGCTGACACAAGAGAAGAGCAGGTTAAGCCTAATGACTCTGAATTTCTCAACATCAGCTCTTTTTCATTTGGTATCCATGCCATGCTGGTAACAGTGGTGACCCTATTTTCAGTGGTTACTATCCTAACCACCTATTTTGTACACACCATTCCTTCCACGGACTCTCCCATTCCTCTCATGGTAGAATGGAAGGAAGATCCCCTATTGAAGTGGGAGCCGGAAAGCATAGACCAACAAATAGAGGAAATTAGATCTGAATTAGAGGAAATAAAGTTTTCCACTGCCTTGTAACAAAAATGAAAGTCTACAGTTCCTTCAGTAGATCAGAGTTTTAGTTACCTAACATAAGTCATGCTTAGTTTTGCCATGGTTTCTATAAACCTCTTAATTCTTTTGGGAGGATTTACATGCCTGCTCATATTTCTGCTAAAGAAACCTTTCACCTCTATTGGGAAAGATGATAATAATTCAGGGAATGATGGTGGAATCCCAGAAGTTGATTGGGATAGACCACTAGATTTACCACCGGGCGTATATGCATCCTCTGATATACAAGATCCTGTTTCTGTTTAAAACCCATCAATTTAACCAGGTACGCATCCATTTTTACTTTCAGTAGGTCTCATTAGTACTGCTTACACATTAGGTGTAGTAGAGAGCCCTCTTAGTAATTATTAATCAACATATTTATGCGTGCTATTCCTTCCATTACACTTTTATTGGTTTTTTCCATTAGTACCTCCTTTCTTTTCAGCCAGAAATCAGAAAGCATTGAACCCTCCTATTTTACCTCATTAAAAGTAGTGGGGAGAGTAATAGTAGACGCTCAACAGGGTGAATCAAATGTGTTAGAATTGGAAGCAGTGGGAATTCCTATGGATAAAGTACAAGTCAGTACTTCCAAAGGGGAACTAAAGATTAAAGTTTCGCCAGTATTTGCGAAGGATTACCACGTAAATGCCAAATTGACCTATACCAGCTTGGAAAAGATACATGCTTCTGCCGGGGCTGATATAGATATTCAGGATGTCATTAAGGGAGAATACCTTGAGCTACATGCCGGGAGTGGAGCTGAAATAGACCTGGAAGCTGAAGCTAAAGAAATCTATCAGAGAGCTGGAGAAGGGGCCTTTATTAATATCTCAGGTACTGCTGAGAAAGCTGAAATTAAGGCTTCTACCGGTGGGGGCGTATATGGGGATAACTTCGAGGCTGGTACAGTTCTCGCGAAGGTGAGTACGGGAGGAGAAGTTTCCGTACAGGTAAAGGATTACCTGGATGTCCATAGCAGCACTGGAGGGGAATTTATGTATGCAGGTAATCCTGAAAAAATGCGTACAGCATCCAGCCTGGGAGGAACCATAATAAGAGAATAATTCTCATATGCAAATTCCACTATATTCAAAAAAATAGCTAAATTAGGATCTACTCGCTAACATCAGGGCAGGTCGGTACTTGGCCGGTAGGCCTACGTACTTCCTATGCGTAAAGTAACCATCACTGATATTGCTAGAGAACTTGGATGCTCTCCTTCTACCGTTTCAAGAGCTTTGCGCAACAAAGAGAAGGTTTCAGCAGAAACCCACGCCGCAGTCACCAAGCTTGCCAAAAAATACGGCTACAGACCTAACCCTAATGCCACAGGGCTGGTCAATAATAAAACCAAGCTCTTAGGAGTTTTGGTACAGCACCTGGAGCATAGGTATTTTGTAAAGATACTGGAGGGCATTTTAGCCACTGGCCAGAAATACGGCTACCAGATCATTACTTGCATCTCTCATGGCAGCTATGAGCAGGAAAAACAGCTCCTCAGTCAACTATACAACCAATGTGTAGACGGGGTCCTGGCTTCACATTCTCATGAAACCAAGAAATTCTCTCACTTCCAGGATATCATAGATGCAGATATCCCAATGGTTTTCTTTGATCGCTTCATAGAAGACATAGATACCCAATGTGTCATTTCAGATGATTTTGACGGAGCCAAGAAGGCTGTAGACTACCTGATATCTAAAGGAAGAAGGAAGATAGCTCATCTCATGGGCCCTGAACATCTTTCTGTGAGTTACTACAGATATTTAGGATATAGAGAAGCCCTAAAGGAAGCCGGACTTCCTCAAGAAAAAGACCTGGTATATGTCATGCAGGATGAGCACGGGAAGGATATTGCTGATAAGGAGAAGTTTCTACAGAAGATTCTGGAACTGGATGCTATTATTACCTTCAATGATACTTCCGCCTTTGAAGTGTATAAGCTGGTGAGGCAGATGGGAAGATCCATCCCTGAAGATGTAGCTGTCATAGGATTCTCTGATGATCCTATTGCCCAGTACCTTACCCCTCAGCTTACTACTGTTCGTCAACCTGCTTTCCAAATAGGGCAAAGAGCTGCAGAAATTCTGATCAATAAAATAGAAGGAGGAGAAGAAGATGAGATTTTTCCTACCACCAAGTCTTCAGATACTGCCAGTACCATAGTGCTGAAGAATGACCTCATTATACGAGAAAGTACTTGAGTCGTACTGTTAGTACTACATATGAATTATTCTGAATAATTAGTGCAAACGTTTGCATTTTCCTTTCAAAGTTTTGTACTAAATTATAGTAAGATGTTTTTATTCGTCCTGCATAGACTACTAAAACGTTTTCGTAAGGAACTACTACTACTGACTATCACATATGAATCGCACAGCTACTACGACAGCACCCAAACAAGATCAATTCCTATGGAATGATTTTCAGCAGGGAAGTAAAGTTGCTTTTGGAAGATTATATCAGCAATACTACCGCGAACTGCTAGACTATGGAGTGAGACATACAGGAGAGAGAGAATTGACCGCAGACTGTATTCAGGACTTCTTCCTGTACGTGTGGTCTCACAGAGAAAACTTAAGTAAGGCACAGTCCATCAGGATTTACTTACTTACCTCCTTTAGAAGAAGACTCTTCAGATACCTGGAGAAAAAAAGAAAAGGAGATTACCGCAGAGATGAGTTTGGCTTACAAAGCTATAATGAGTCTCCTTCCACAGAACAGAATATCATTAGTGGAGAAGAGGAAGCGTACAGGGTAGTTTTAGTGAAGAAACTTCTCACTAAGCTTTCTCCCAGACAAAGAGAAGTGGTATACCTCAGATACTTCCAGGGACTTTCTCCTAATGAAATTTCTCAGGTAATGGGGATCAGCTACCAAACGGTAGTTAATCACCTCTGCGAAGCCATTAAGTCTCTAAGGACAAAGGTCCAGAAGATTGCTTAAGGAAAAGAACAACATATTAATGGTCCCGGATCATGATTTTTTGATTCGGGGCTATTTGCTTTTCGATCGATACAATCGACCTCAGGCGAAGTGCTAAGGCAAAAGGACGAGTTTAATCCTCACAGCTTTCCTTATTTTTCCGTAGAATTAAATTCACGTTAGATTATTAGGTGTTCCACAACAAATGGACCTGCAATTGAAAGAAATAGTTTCCTCCGAATGGCCTAGTCAACCATTAAGCAATCCTAATCTCGTCATCCTTGATGCTAGCATGGAGAGTGTTACTAGTGGAGAAGAGCTTGAAGAATTTGGCTGA
>JBCDBC010000731.1:0-3754 GCA_039184535.1 Bacteroidota bacterium
GTGAACTGGAGAACCGTCTATCCATGGCGGTACTTGAAGCCATCAACTTCGGTCAAAGCTGGCAGGCTGCCATGGCAGGTAAAGAAGATCCCCTATACTAGAAACATAAATCATGTAAAAAGAAAGGGTTAGGAATTGGATGTTAACAGATCCATTTCTGCCCTTATATTCTTTATTAAGCTGCTTCTCTCCTCCAAAATATTGTCTAGGTACAATTAATTATACTATTCCTCACTTTTTCTTATACAAATTGTTTTGGCTTGTGTAAATTAGGTAGGATAAGTGTGTAAGGAATTGGTCATGCGTAACGCGGTAATCATATCTACAGGGGCATACGTACCAGAAAGAGTTATTCCGAATAGCTATTTTAATTCTCTACTAGGAGAAGATGTAGATACATGGCTGAGAAATAACCTACAGATTTATGAAAGAAGGTGGTGTGCCGCAAACGAATCTACTGCTGATATATGTGTGCACGCAGCTGAAGTGGCTATGGAAAGAGCCGGAATAAAACCCCATCAGCTTAACCTCATCATTGTAGCTACGGACACACCGGAATATCTATCGCCTTCTACAGCCTCAGTAGTACAGTTTCGCTTGCAGGCCGGTTGGGCAGGTACCTTTGACTTGAATAGCGCTTGTGCTGGATTTACCACTGCCCTGGATGTAGGCGCCAAGTTTATCAAGACAGATAAGCGATATGGCTATGTGCTCATCATAGGGGCTTCTGCCTTCAGTAAGTACCTGGATATTTATGACAAAAAAACGGCCACCCTCTTCGCTGATGGAGCGGGAGCCGTCATTCTAAAAGCTGAAGAAGATACAGGTAGTGGCCATCTGGCCAGCGAGCTCATCACCTTTGGTCAGTATCATGATGGTCTTGGCATTTACGCAGGTGGTACACGAAATCCCGTTACGACAGAGAACATAGCCAGAAAAGAACATCTGCTTAAGCTTCACTATAGGTTCCCACCTGAGCTAAACCACCAGATGTGGACCAAGCTTGCCAAAAACCTTTCTAAAGAAATAGGAGTACCAATAGAAGAAGTATCCCATTACTTTTTCACACAGCTAAACATCAAGAGTATCCGTAAGACCATAGAAAATCTTAAAACGGATATGAGCAAAGCACATGTCACCATGCATAGATATGGGTATACCGCTTCAGCTAGTATTCCCATCGCGTTGGATGATGCTATTCAGCAAGGGAAGGTACACAAGGGTCAGGTCTTGTATTTTATAGGTTCTGGTGGTGGACTCACTTTTGGATCGGTGGCCATGAGATATTGATCCTTTCTCTCATATTGGCTGCTGATGTGTCTATTCTTCTTGTAAATGGAGACCTTTCTATCATTTTCTTCATAAATGTTATGGAACCTAAGCCCGTTTCCACTCTATAGGTAAAGAACAACCAAACTACCCCCATATGAAACTCACAAGCTTATTTTCCCTCTTAATCCTTGTCGGCATCTCAGCATGGAGAGCTGAAACTCCCACTCCAGCTGACACTACTGCTGATCCTGTAGATAGTACAGATATTTTATCAGCCGTACTGGCCCTACAAGAGAAAATGCCAGCTCCTTCTGAGAGTTTCCGCCCGGGGCATGTTAATGCCAGAGAAATATCAGACTATCTGGAAAAGACGGATGAAGGCTTTACCATCACCCTTCCCAAACGTAGCCTTACCCCCAGCCCCACCATCTACAAAGGCATTCTTTATGTGAGTGGTGGCTTTGGGAGTAAAGAGTTTTATGCTTTTGACGCTCAGACGGGGAAAGTGCTTTGGGGAATGGACCTGGATGATGATGGCCCATCTTCTGCAGTAGTAGAGAACGACATTGTGGTCTTCAATACAGAATCCTGTACCATATTTGCCCTTAATTACCAGACGGGAGAACATCTTTGGTCCTATTTTCTGGGAGACCCCCTTATGTCTACGCCCAGCATTAAGGACGGTATAGTGTTTACTGCTTACCCTGCTGGAAGAGGAAATATAGGGCTACCCCCAGCTAAAAATATTTTCAGCCCCAGTCTTCCGAATCAGTCCAATCAATCCGTTTCCCCTCCCAAGCCGGAACCTTCTACAGACGGCTTACAAGGGACTCATGTACTTATAGCCATGGAACTGGAAAGTGGAAATATCCTATGGCAGAAGTGGATAGACGGAGATATCATGTCTTCACCCATAATAGTGGATGAGGAGTTATACTGTACTACCTTCCCGGGAACCCTCTATAAGCTTCACGCCAAGACTGGAGAATTTCTGTCAGCCAAGGCCAGCAGAGCTACTTCAGCTCCTACCATAGTAGATGATGGGCTGTACCTGACGCAGCGATCAGATAAGGATAAGGAGAATGTACAAGAATCTATCGGGATCTATTCTCGCCAAACAGCAGGCCGATCCAGAGGATACTACAAAAAAGAAGCTCCTTACCTGGATGAGAAAGTCCAAAATGAGTCCAATCTGAAAGAACTTTCCACCGCCTATGATGCTGGAAATGGATTTTCCGGAGGAGCACCATCCAGCGCAGGCGCTACAAAAGCCAGTGCTAATATTGGTCAGTCAAATGTATCCTCTCTTCAGAGTTACCATGGTTCACGTATTCTTCATCACGATGGGAGAAACTATGCGACCATGGGAGATGAACTGGTATGTAGTGATCCCGAAAAAGGAGATGTCATCTGGAAGAAAAAACTGGAAGGCGACCTTAGCAGCAGCGGAGGTTTCCTGGGAACCCCACCTCTTATTGTGAATGGAAAGCTCATCATGGCTACCCTGGAAGGTAATGTGATGATCTATGATGCAGACAAGGGCAAAAAGCTGGAAGAATACGAAACGGGAGAAAGTATCAGATTCCAGCCAGTGGTCTATCAGGGAAATATCTATGTTAGTACTACTTCTGGTAAGGTAGTATGCATCAAAACCAAGGATGCCAGCATCGATGGTTGGCCTACCTGGGGAGCTAATAATGCCCACACAAATCTACCCTTTTAAGGGCTTTTAGGCTCCATCTGCTAATGGTAAGGAAAGAATATTACTAACTAAACAGTAAATTTTACTGTTTGGAGTATCTACATGAAAATAAATTGACTATCTATTAGTTTTATTAACTGAATAGTTAATCTATTTTTGTGATAAGAATACTTCTGTTTACGCTCCTCACCTGCCCTCAAATCGCTCTACATGCTGCCATCTTCACGGTAACTAACACCAATGCAACAGGTGCTGGCTCTCTCGCACAGGCCGTAGATGATGCAAGGTTCACGGGTACACTGGATACCATAGTATTTGACATACCTGGACCAGCTCCTCATACCATTACAAGCGGAAGTATATTTTTCTATAGTCCTACCTATATAGATGGAGATTCCCAACCTGCCAATGGATACACGGGAGCTGGGAAAAAAATCATTTTCAGCTCTAGTGGAGCTGATCCTAATGGTTTTGGCTTCTTTACCGACCGCTGTACCATTAAGAATATTCAATTTGAGGACTGGTCTAATTCCGTAGTGGGGTTTAGTGGTGCTTCCTATCACATCATTGAAGGCAATGCTTTTGTGAAGAGATCTGGTTCTGGAGGCCTTGCCTTCCATTCTTACGGTTGTGATAGCTGTATTATCAAGGATAATCTATTCAATATGGAAGAACCTGGAGGACCATGCGTGGGTGTATATCCTAGTACTCAGATTCTCTTTACTGCTTCCAAAAATCTTGAGATTACAGGCAATGAAATATGCGTCTCCACAATTGCAC
>JBCDBC010000732.1:0-3749 GCA_039184535.1 Bacteroidota bacterium
AGGTGGTGAGCTGAGAGGGGTCTACAAACAAAAAAATCCTTAACTCTCTATAGTTAAGGATTAGTGTTTAGTGGTACCAAGGACTGGACTAGAACCAGCACGGACTAAACGGCCACAAGCCCCTCAAGCTAGCGTGTCTACCAATTCCACCACCTGGGCAAAAAAAGGTCGTCCTGTGAGTTACAAAAGCAATGTATTTTTTCCACTGGGACCGACCCTCTCTTTAAGGATAGTCTTTAGGTAAAAAATCCCTGCCTTATCTGACAGGGAAAGTGATTTGGCAGGGGCTCGAACCCTGGACCCTCTGCTTAAAAGGCAGATGCTCTACCAACTGAGCTACCAAATCATTGAAGTGTTTATAAGAACGATTAAATACGGGATGCAAAGATACAGTTTCCCTCGGCTTAGTCAAATTAATTTTGAGCTTTTTTGCCTTCCCAAAATAAACGGAATTCTAAGGCTTTTGTTCCTACTCAAATTCCTTCAAATAATGACTGTTGTAAGTTCTTTGCGTCCTGGCGTCTTTGCGTGATAATTTCTTCA
This sequence comes from Bacteroidota bacterium, assembly GCA_039184535.1. Taxonomy (GTDB): domain Bacteria; phylum Bacteroidota; class Bacteroidia; order J057; family J057; genus JBCBKZ01. The sequence continues at coordinate 544 of JBCDBC010000732.1, forward strand.
CGCTAAGGCGCAAAGCCGCGAAGATTTTCTTCAGGAGTCCTCTCCTCATTAAATGCCCTAATCTACCTAATTGTCTATATTTTCAGCCCGCCGGTGAGATAAGTCAATGTTTTCCGCAATCGATTGTGTAACTTTGTTAAGACCAATTCATTCTTCATACCAGTAACAAGATGCGCCAACCCTACCTATGGGTGAGAAGAGTTATACCTTACTTAAATGAACTATAGCTATGTCATTTCCTACCAATAAGAACATTACCACACTGGAGCAATTCATTATCCAACAGGAGCAGGACTTCCCTTATGCTACAGGACAGCTGTCTAAAATCATCAGGGACATCGTGCTGGCCTCCAGAATGATCAACCGGGAGGTAAATAAAGCCGGATTGGTGGATATCCTGGGTATTACGGGTGATGTAAATGTACAGGGAGAGGAGGTACAGAAGTTGGACATCTTCGCAGATCAGCAGATGATAGACGCCCTGTTTAAAGGGAGAATGGTCTGTGCTGTAGGTTCTGAAGAACATGAAGATTTCATCATAGATGAAAACAGCAAGGGCAAATACATCGTACTCATGGACCCTCTAGATGGTTCTTCCAACATAGATGTGAACGTATCCATAGGAACCATTTTCTCCATCTACAGAAGAAGGGACTTTGAAGCCCCACAAATCTTAAAGACTGACCTACTCCAAAGAGGCTCTGAGCAGGTAGCCGCCGGATATATTTTGTATGGGTCTAGTACCATGCTCGTATACACCACAGGCAGGGGCGTAAATGGATTTACCCTGGACCCTTCTATAGGAGAGTTTCTGCTTTCTCATCCTAATATGCGCGACCCTGAAAGCTGTAATACCTACTCCATCAATGAGGGCCACTACAGGGACTTCTTTGAAGGAACTAAACAGTACCTAAGGCATATCAAACGAGACTCCAAGAAACCCTATGGCTCCAGGTATATAGGCTCCTTAGTAGCAGATTTTCACCGAAATCTGTTAAAAGGAGGGATTTTCATGTATCCTGGCACCATCAAAAAGCCTAATGGCAAACTGAGGTTGACATTTGAAGCTAATCCCATGGGATTCATAGCAGAGCAAGCCGGAGGAGCCGCCAGTAATGGATATAAGCGAATTATGGATATTCTTCCGGAAGAATTGCATCAGAGAACTGCCTTATTTGTGGGAAATAAAGAAGAAGTTCGTAACTTGGAAGAGTTTATAGCTAAGTACAGTGATAAGGAGCAAGTGCTGGCAGCCATGAAGTCTGAAAATGGTACTACCAAGCATGCAGCCAAATAGTTTTTAGTTTGTCTTTGTTTCAGGCATAAATACGTTCTGAATTAAAAGCCCTACAGAAATCTCTATACCATTATGTGGAAAAGATTCGTTCGCGCAATTAAATCCCTTTTCGGAGGACTTATAAGCACAATTGAAGACCCTAATCTTATATTAGAACAAAACATTCGGGAGATGAATGACCAGATCCCGAAGATGAATGAAAATATAGCTACGGTTAAAGCCAGTGTATCTCTACTTGAGAAAGAACTCAAGAAGTACGAAACAGAATACAGAGACCTGGTTTCCAAAATGAAAGCTGCCATCACTGCCAAGCGTGATGACATCGCACAGAATTACGCCCTCAGACTGGAAAGTGTGAAATCTCACATGCTCCAGACACGTGATCAGCATTCCACTGCCAAGAGAGCTTACGAAAAGGCCCTGGAGGTGAAGAAGGTGTTCATGCGTGAGCGTGAGAAAAAGATAGCTGAGGCTCGTGAAGCATTACGTGCTAATGAAAGAGCCAAGTGGCAAGCCAAAATTGCTGATACACTTGAGTCATTTGAGGTAGCAGGCATAGATGCCACACATGAAGAAATGCTTACCCGTATCAATGAGCAGACAGCCAAGAATGAAGCCAGAATGGAAATGGCACTGGACTCTGTAGATACAGATACGCTGAAAATAGAAGAGGAAGCGGAGAAGCTACGTGCTCAGGACCTCGTAAATCAGTTTAAGCAGGAAATGGGACTGGTATCTGATGATCCTATTCTGGAAGATGATATCAACCTCAGTGAGGGGACCAAAGAAACCGAATAAGCGCACACGTAAACTATTTTTGTATAAGCAGGGCAGGACATAGCGTCTGCCCTTTTTTGTTCGGCATCAAATATGTTATCTTAAGGATAAGAATATTCCCTTTTAGGGAGGTCTTGGATAGGTTGGTAAGTATGTTGTTTACCCACCTCTTAATCTCCTCCCAAGAGGAGAATTTAATTAACAGGAGAAATAACTCGTTTGAGTTCATGTAAGTTTAGTGGGGCGAGGGCCGTTCCTCCACTGCTTGTGGGGGGAAAGAAGCGCTGCATTGGAGGGACAAAGACCTTTTGCCTACTTTTGGGGCGAATGCCAAAAGTAGGGCCCGCGGCAAGCGACGTAGCACTGGAAAAATTAAGTCGATCTAAAGCAAGTAATCATTCCTATCATGACTGGAGAAGAAAAAAGAAGACAACTCAAGGAACAGTATAAAAAGGACCTCAAGCTCAGAAAAGAATTCCTGGAGAAAGCCAAAAAGCTCCGGAACATGTCGAACGTAAATAAGGCCCTCACAGAAATGACTGACGGCCTGACAGACGACTCTGACGATTGGATCTCCAAAATTAACCAGGAAACTGCCCTCACTGAAGCCAAACTGGAAATGGCCCTGGATGAAGCTTCTGAGACCCAGCAAAAACTGGAAGACCTGGCCAAAGAAGCAGAAATGGAGAAGTTTAGCGCTTCCGAAATGGTGAAGCAGATGAAAAGAGAGCTAGGCATGGAAGTAGAAGAGGAAGAAGCTACTGAAGAGGAAACCAAAGCAGAAGCAAAAGAAGGCGAAGAAGCAGCTTCTACAGAAGAAGGGGCAGAATCTACTGAAGACACTCCTGAAGAGTCTGACCAAGGCCCCAAGACCATGGGAGACTGGTAGAGTAAATACATAATTTTTACCTAAGATCAGTCATTGCCTTGAGCTAAGAAATCTAGTTTATAGGTTCAAATGGAATCTCGCTTGTAGAATTTTTATCTTAATATCATGGAATTATTGAATCGAATTGAGATAAATGAGAAAGTCCTAAAAGGGAAAGCGGTCATAAAGGGGGCCAGGCTTTCTGTACAATTTATTTTAGGGCTTTTAGGTAATGGTGCAGACGTAACTGAAGTATTGGAAGAA
>JBCDBC010000733.1:0-3748 GCA_039184535.1 Bacteroidota bacterium
CTCGATTGTTTCTATAAAACCGATAATTTGAAATGGCTGTCTTAAGATCTTCACTTATTTGATAGGTAACATTACTCTGATTATTAACCATTGAGTTGAATAACTTGCTATAGCGGCTCCCTAGACGTTTATCATTGAAAGCTTCTTCAATACTAACTGACTTACAGTTACCACAAATTGGTGTGAAGGTTAAGATCGCCATCTTTTGTAATTAAGTTACTTCATTTTATTGAAATACTTATGTATAAGACCTAGCTCCTTTGGAGGGGCTAGGGGTGGGTTCATATATATGAGTAAACCCACCTCTTCCTCCTCCCCAGAGGAGAATTTCCCTACTAGGCCTTCACTATACATACTAATGTATGGGTGGATTTATCCACCCTTTGAAGCGTACGGCAGTTGAAACAGCCGGTCCATTACACATCTTAGAGACACAATGCATTGTGTCTCTACAGGAGTAACCCTAGTAAATCATACGTCCCCAATGTTTTGCTAAAAAGAAGCCAGAAAAACCCTTCCGCCTCTGCCCCCTTACCCTTGAAAGTGCAACAACCCCACGATCCTAAATGTGAGAGGATGGCAGGGCATCCATCTTTATAGGGGATGTGAGCTTGTGCGAAGGGGTTCTGTAGCTAATATTTTTCCTTTTACAACAGTAGCATTAGAAAATAGCAAACATAGAGCGCGCAGGCCGTTCCTCCACGGGTTGTGGGGGGATAGAAGCGTTGCATTGGAGGGACAATATTTTTTGGTTCCTTTTTTTGAAAAAAGGAACTCACGCTGAAGGCGTAGAAGCAATTGAAATGTGTTTCACTATAGTAAGCAACAAAACCTATAATCATAATTCCTGTTACCTTTATGCGATGATCAAGGTCAAATACACCACCCTCAGTGTCTGGTTTTGGAAGCAGTTCAGCCATTGGGGGGCCAAAAGAAATTTCAGGGAATTCAGGGTAAAAGGACTGGAGAATTTACCGGATAACCTGGATGAGTATGCCATGCTCATGATAGGCAACCACAAGACCATGTGGGACCCATTCTGGGTGATCGACCTTTGTCATAAGTACTTTAACAAGCGCTTCCATGCCATGATGCTAGAAAGGGAGTTGGAGAAACGCATGCTCCTCAGAACAGGCGGTGCCTATTCCATCAATCCCGGTACCAGATCCATGGTTGAGTCCATCAAGTACACCTTGGATCTCCTTGAGAAACCTGGCAATCTGGTTCTCTACTTTCCCCAGGGTAGGCTGTTCTCCCAGTATGAGCATAAAATGGACTTCCAGCCCGGCATAGAAAAGGTGCTCAACCGCCTCAAAAAGCCTGTTCATATTTGCTTCTATGTGGCATTCATAGATTATTTGGAATACTTCAAGCCTACGCTGACATTTTACCTGACTTCAGTTCCTCTGGAAAATGTAAAAACTACGGAGCAACTTGAGCTTGCTTTTCAGAAGCACTATGATGCAGCGCTAGCTAAGCAGAAAGGTGAGGCGGATGAGCGGCATGGGTTGATGAAGTATTAATTATTCCAGATTTCTTAAATCCTCTAAATCTTTCGGCCTTCCTGAAGCACGCTTATTCTTTTTTAAATCCTCTAGGCTGATAAATGATACTGGAATTTCATCAACTTCTATCACATGCTTGTTTGGAAATGCTTCTGAGAAAGATATCCCATCAATACTGGTAATCACATCTATTCTGAACGGAGGGTATCCTATCTGAATAATTTGTTCTGGCTTAGTAAAATCTGAAGGCATTAATTTAAATGACGAAAGCCCAAAATCTTCAAATACTCTAACAAGCTTCTTCCCATTTTCTTCAGAAGCTTCAATCCAAAAATCCAAATCTCCAGTGTACCTTGGATGTCCGTAAACTCCAACAGCATAGCCTCCTGTAATCAGATAATGGACTTCATGCTGATTTAGTAATTCGATAAACTCTCTGAACTCCGGGCTGAATACCTTTGAGTCGGACATATTGTTGACGTAGAATTTCTATGGCAGCCAATCTTTCTTGTGGACTTTTCTCAAGCCAATAGGCTAGGTCATTATTGGAATCTCTTAATCCTACAATTTTTACCTCCTTTTTCATGCTTGAATATACGTATATATTAGTAATAGGTGTTTTCCTAATCTATCAAATTTTGATATTTCTTTCGGCCAAAAACTTGTACCTCAGAATGCTATTGTCCTCACTAAAAATTGAATTCTTTTTTTGTGCGCCATAAAAATAAATTGATGTGTAAGACTACTTTCCAAAGCCTACCCCTCATATCCTCACATTCCTTACATCTTCCAGGTAGGCCTGAGTATCACCATTTTTAAGCATATGCCTGATCCAGGATAAGCGTTCGTGGTTAATGACTTCCATTTCCCAGACGCAGGCAAAGAGGCCATCTCCTGAAATTTGGGTGAACTGGTCCGGTACTCCGTGGGGAGTCAGGAATACGTGGGTGTTGAGCATGTTTCCTCCTATCCACCAACTGATGAGGGAGAATATGCCTTCCGTAGCCTCATGAAGGATGACAAATCCCAGATGGTTATGCTCAGCATTAAAGCTGTTCTCTTGCTTGATCCAGGAGGGGAGTTGCTGTTTAACCTGAGCATAAAAGTCGTTATGCTCAAAGGCGCCCGAGACAGAGATGGTGTATACTTTGAGGGTCCAGCCTTCAACCTGGACATTCTCCCGAAAAACGATTTCTCTGGATTGATAAGCTTTCATGATCAGTAGGAATTATTTCTTTTTGCCAACAAACCTCACCACAGATCCGAGCCCATTATGATAAAGCCCTTCTTTCAGCTCTACCTCAACTTCAGCTAATTCGGTGATCTCATAATCAGGGAAGTCTGCCTGTAATTCTTCTACGGAGAATAATGCTTCCAGATTAGGCGGTCCACCTATCTTGGGGTTTTTCTCACGGTAGGGGAGATGGTTCTTCCCAAAGGCTTCAAAAATAACATGGCCTCCTGGTTTGAGGTAGGTATGCAGGAGCTGATGGTAAGCTGATTTAATGGGAGGCGGAAAGTGAGCATAGATAAGTGCGATGGCATCAAAGGAGGCTGGCCCAAAGCCCAGATCTGCTAATTCTCCCACTTTATAGTCCAGAGAAACTCCATGCTTATCAGCCAACTGCATAGCTTTGTGCTTACCTTCTATGCTGATATCGAAGGCAGAAACTGTCCATCCTTGTCTGGCAGCGTATACGGAATTTCTCCCTTCGCCTTCTGCACCGAAGAGTATGCTGCCTGGAGGCAAGGTGGTAAGTTGTGCTTTGAGGTACGCATTGGGCTCTTCCCCGTAAGCATATGTTTCTTCTTTATATCTTTCGTTCCAGCGGTTTAGCCAAGGATCGCTCATAAGTAGGTATGGGTTAGTCATGCTTAGATATGAAAGATAGCTAATCCCGCCAGAAAGAAATAATGTCAGCCAATAGACCAATGCCTTCCTATAATTATGTCTTTTTGGAAGAAGCTGAATAACTTACCCACACATGAAAAAACTCATCAGAATATCCCTCTTAGTCCTATTTGCTGTACTCATCTTTGGCTGTGTCAACTTCTTTAAGATAGCAGATTTGAGAGCTGACTTTCCTGTCATTTCGGGAGAACAAGCCAAAGCCCAACAACTTATGAAGGAAATGGGAGAGGCCCATAACATCCATCTGTGGGATAGCTTACAGACATACGCTGTTACCTATCAGGATGAGTTCTATGGCTTCATGGGGAAACAGGGAAATCCTTTCAAAGAG
>JBCDBC010000734.1:0-3743 GCA_039184535.1 Bacteroidota bacterium
ATAGCCGTACTTTGTCCTACGTTCTGACGTAGTTCTATTAGTTTGACCCTGTCGTCAGCATACTTTCTGATCTCGCTGACAGTTCCATCTGTACTTCCATCATCCACCAAAACGACCTCATAGTCTATACCCTTTAATGCATCAGAGATCTTATGCAGTAAAGGCTTGATGTTCTCCTCTTCATTCAGGAGGGTGATGACCAATGATATTTTTCTCACTATTCTGAACTATGGTTGAACTTGACCAGGTTTACAGGCGTCCTATTATGCATGGTTTCAAACTCGTAAAACAGTTCATAAGACTTCCCTTCCAGTTGCTGATCGGTACAAATGTAAAAGGTATTCGGTTCTATGGTGGTACTTTTGGGTAATATTTTTTGTCTGTCCCGGCTGATGTAATAGGTAAGGTCATGGTTGAAGGTATAGCCATCCATGACATATAGCGGCTCATCTCCCGTGATTTTGGCCACTTCTATTCCGTATGCGCGGTATTGGGAGATTTCTCCCGTGATAGCTCTGTGCATGAGAATGTACCAGTTAAATCCTAGTCTCACCCATAAGAGGATCAGTACAAAAATGATCATTCTCTGCTTGGGAAGCTTCACATATAAGAAGACACTGCTGGCTATCAGGATAAACAGCACCACCATTTTCAGATTGGCGTAGGGTAGATCTGAGATCACCTCAATCTGATCCACAGTATCTAGCAGGAAAGTACTGGCCTTGATGTCTTTTAGGAAAGGAATGGCCCACACCGCTACACCTACTACTACGGCTCCAAATAGAAATAACCTTTCCAGAATCTTCTTGCCCTTTTTCATCTGGTCTCCAAACTCAAAATAGGCCACAGCCATGAGCATGAAGATGAGGGGGTGAAGCATGAATAGGTAGCGCGTGTGCGTGTCAGGAGAAAGCCAGTAGATGATGATATTGGTAAAAGTGATCCACACGCAGTAGGTGAGGAAGGGTGTACTCTTCACTTTCTGCCAAAAGGCTTTCTGGAAGCAGAAGATCACCAAGAGGGACCAGGGCAACACATGCATGAGTGCCTCAAAAGGGAAGGTGAAAATATGGATGATGGTGTCCCACTGAGATTTCTCTATCATGGTCCTTTTGCTGGACTCAGTCCATAAGGTCACAAAATAAGTTTCCAGAGAGTTGTACCCACTATACGCCCAGAAGTATAAGCCTACAAGTCCAAGGAATAGGAAACCAGATACGATGTGTTGTATGCTGAACAGCTTCCAGAAATTCTTTCTGTAGCTGAAGATGGTTAAGAGGGTGATTCCCTGAAAAACGATGGAAGGAAGGCCTTTGCTCAGAAAAGTGATGGCAGTGATCAGATAAGAACACAGAAACAGCATCCACCAATTCTCCTTTTCATAGAAGTGGTAGATGAGCATGAAATTCAGGAAGGTCAGCCATGAGTAGAAAATATCTATGTGGCCTATCATGGAAGAGAGGATCAGCATTCTCCCGCAGGTAAGAAACATTAAGGCTGTCAGTGCTGCCGCTTTCCACCCAATATGGGTTTTCATGATACGGTAAATGCTCCATCCATAAAGGAAGAGGGAGAGAACTGCTGGTAGCCGTACCATCCACTCTGATGTGTCTCCACTGGCAGAAAAGAAGCCTATCAGAATCCAGTTATAAAGGGGCGGCTTATTATAATAGAAGTCTCCAAAGATAGTAGGCGTAACATAATTTCCGGAGAACATCATCTCTAGTGCTACCAATACACGCGTAGGCTCGTCCATGGCTATAGCTCCCTCTCCCAGGTTCAGTAGGTATATGGGAACCAGCAGAACAGCCGCAGCTACGTAGAGTACGTATTCATTCTCTTCCAGATAAGAAAGCAGTCTCTTCATAGGGTGCCAAAACTACTATTTTTTCCCGTAAGAGAAGCCAGAGAAACAGCTCCTTCTTGGGAATGAAATAATGAGTTCTGGAAACATCTCGAAAAGTGGTAGGCTTGATTTTGAGGCCATAATCTCTCCTTTTGCTGTTATATCCTGAGGAGCTTTCATTGAGAGAATCGACTGAAATAGTTTAAGTTGACTACTTAACTAGCATAGATACATTTAGGGATGAGTCTGCGAAAACGCACCTCTGCCAAAGTAAAGGCAAAATCCCAAGCTTCTGTACATATCATCTGGGTAGGAAGAATGTTGTTACTAGTCCTGGCAGCATACTTTTTTAGCCTAGCCGTAGTACCCTCCAAATCAAAGATCCCCCCATCAAAATGTACAGAATGTACATATGTCATTAGTGATTCTAGTTCAGCTGAATTCAAGTTAGAAGGTGGGGAGAGAATTTGTATACGAGAAGGAGGCTATTTCTCTGGTCGTATCCTTAGGTGGCAGGGGGAAGAGGCCTGTCATATTTGTAATGAGGGAAGTCTGAAGCCTGCAGAACTCAACCTGGAGTCGGGGATTACCTACATAGATAATTTTAGGGAAGCTATCTTTCATAGAATAGCCGCTAATTCTCCCAGTTTAAGCCTTCTTTTTCATAATTATCCTGGAGGTGAAGTAAGGGTAGATGAACTCAGACTCAGTGGAGCTTCTCATATCCTGAGAAATGAGGGGAAACTACTCATAGGTGATCTCACCCTTAAAGACCAATCAAATCTGGAGAATGCTGCTACGGGCGAAGTGGAAGTGCTTTTTCAGACAAATCTTGAGGCTGCTAGTTGGGAGAATAAAGGAAACCTGATTTTTGGGGAGGAGGTATCTATGGGAGGAGAAAGTAGTTTTACTAATAGCGGTAAGGTATATTCTCAGTCAGCATGGAATCAGAATGGGGGTAAGCTTATCAATGAAGGCCTATTCCGTGGACAGTCCCTGGTTAGGCTAGATGGGGGAGCTCAATGGAACCTTCCCGGAGAAATGCTTTTATATGGAGGCTTGGAGGTGAAAAGGGGTAGACTGGAGAGTATTCATAAGCTATACATAGCAGATTCCCTAGTAGTAGGAGATACTGCTATCTGGGAATTGGAATCACAACTGCTTTATTCCGGGCGGCAGGTAAAAGGGAATATTCTTCTTGATGTAGCTACAGAGCGTACACGGCCTTCTGTATGGCTATGTTCGCCATCTGTGGGACGTCATTTCAGAGAAATGGCAGGAGCCAGCTTTAGGTTTTACTTTGGGCCTGAGAGAGACATTCAGGAGGAGCTCTTTCCCTTAAAGCTGACTATACTCCCTCATATTAGAAGACTATCTTCCCAAATTCAGTTGCCAGAATCTCTTCCCAGAAAAAGCGTATTGAGCCTGAAGAGATTTGTGGAGAGGCCCTATAAGCCCAATTACACTGAGGTGCTAACAAGGGATGCTTTTGGTAAGAGGGTGTATCACTGGCAAAGTGATTCTCTGGTGGAAGGGATACAGAGCTTCCAGGTGGAGGTAAATCATCAGGGTGGTCCTCCTATGTTCTCAGAAAAGATCTCCGTTCTACATGTAAAGAATCAGGCGACGGCCTGCTGGGAGTATTTGCCCTCCAGGGAGCAGCTAAAGGTAGTTTGGTTCTCTTCCATGGAGTTTCAGGCAGAATGGGTATACTATGATAAGAACTATCAAATACTAGGTAGAAAAGAGGCTGAGCTGCATAAGGGTATGAATGAGTTAAGCTTGAGTCTAAAAGAACTTGATAGCCAACCTAATTACCTCAGGTTAGAAGCTAGGGATGCCCATGTATTCTATCCTTTCATACCTATTCAATAGCCTAAAAAGGGATAAAAAAAGC
>JBCDBC010000735.1:0-3735 GCA_039184535.1 Bacteroidota bacterium
AAAACTAAAGAGTGCTATCTAATTAGGACGTGAATAAACTTCTGCTAACCTTAGAGTATAAGGTTCCAATCACTTCCTTATTTCATAAACTTTGGATGACACAAAGGTTTGAGAATTCCATTATTTTCGGAGCCTGATAGATGTTTGACTACATAACTAATGGATAGAAACGGTACCCTCATGCAATACTTCCACTGGTACTATCCCAGTGATGGTTCCCTTTGGAAGAAGGTAAAGAAAGAAGCTTCAGAACTAGCAGAAACAGGGATTACAGCTCTGTGGCTACCACCCGCTTACAAGGCCGCTTCAGGAACCCATGACGTAGGATACGGGGTGTATGATATGTACGACCTGGGAGAGTTTGATCAGAAGGGAACTGTCAGAACCAAATATGGAACCAAGGACGAATTCATATCTGCCGTCAATGAGGCTCATAAAAAAGGTATCCAGATCTATGCAGATGTGGTCTTTAACCATAGGGGAGGGGCCGACCGTACGGAAATAGTCAGAGCTGTCAGGGTTCACTATGACAACAGGAATTTTGCTTATGGAGGAGAAGAGTGGATAGAAGCCTGGACCAATTTTCACTTTGAGGGGAGAAAAGGGAAATACTCAGATTTTGAGTGGACCTATCGCCATTTCGATGGGGTAGACTGGGCTGAGAATATACAGGATAATTCCATCTTCAAATTTGTAGGAAGAGGCAAAGACTGGGAGGAGATGGTGGCTAACGAGTTTGGGAACTATGATTACCTCATGTTCTCAGACATAGACATGAACCATCCCGAAGTGCGTACAGAGCTTACCCGTTGGGGGAAGTGGATGATCAACGAAACGAGCATTGATGGGTTTAGGATAGATGCCGTCAAGCACATCCAGTACAGTTTCTTCAGAGAATGGCTAGCCTATATGCGGAGGATAAATCCTAACATCTTTGCTGTAGGAGAATACTGGGACCCTAATGATGTGGAGAAACTCCATACCTATATTTACCATACAGCTGGGAGCATGTCCCTATTTGACGCCCCCTTGCATAAAAACTTCCATGTGGCTTCAGTATCGGGCTCCAATTATGATATGCGGAGAATCAAAGATCGCACCCTTATGCAGGAGCAACCAGCCTTGGCCGTAACTTTGGTAGAGAATCATGATACACAGCCTTTGCAGGCATTGGAAGCGCCTGTCGACTGGTGGTTTAAGCCTCTTGCCTATGCCATCATTCTCTTAAGAGAAGAAGGCTATCCCTGTGTCTTTTACGCTGACTACTACGGAGCCAGTTATAGAGACAAAGGAAGAGATGGCAACGAGTATGACATAGAGCTGGTTCCAGTGCCTAAACTCAAAGAGCTTATTACAGCCAGAAAGGACTTTGCTTATGGCCAGCAGCATGATTTCTGGGATCATCCTAATACCATAGGCTGGACCAGGGAAGGGGTAGAGGAAATTGAAGGATCAGGTTGTGCAGTTCTCCTAACCAATGGAGGTGCTGGCCACAAATGGATGTATGCCGGACACAGAAATGCCGGCAAGACTTATGTGGATTTTCTGGGTCATAGAAGTGAGCGGGTTACCATTAACCAGGATGGCTGGGGAGAATTCTTCGTGGAAGGGGGATCTGTTTCCGTCTGGGTTTCTGAAGGAACCTAAAATGGCAAGTGAGCACAGCAAAGCTGCACTCACTTGGGCGTTTTTTGTTAAGGGAGGATAAATTATAAGGTCCCTCTCAGTTCCTGTTCTCTTTCTATGGCTTCGAATAGTGCCTTAAAGTTGCCCTTCCCAAATGAAGTAGCTCCCTTGCGTTGGATGATTTCGAAGAACATAGTGGGTCTTGGCTCTACAGGCTGCGTAAAAATCTGTAGCAGATATCCTTCATCATCTCTGTCTACCAGTATCCCTAACTCTCTCAAGGCTTCTATGTCCTCATCTATGTTTCCTACCCTGTCTTTCAACTCTTCATAATAGGTGTCAGGCACGCGAAGGAATTCAATTCCTCTTTCTTTCAATTCCGTTACCGTTTCTATGATGCTATCACAGGCTACTGCGAGGTGCTGTACACCTGCTCCACCATAAAAGTCCAGATATTCTTCTACCTGAGATTTCTTCATACCATCCGCGGGCTCATTAATGGGGAATTTGATTCTGCCATTCCCGTTACTCATGACCTTGGACATGAGAGCAGTGTACTCGGTGGAAATATCTTTATCATCAAAAGAAAGGATCTGAGTGAACCCAAGTACGTCCTGGTAAAAACTTACCCACTGGTTCATTTCTCCCAGAGGGACATTTCCCACCATGTGATCAATATACTTCAGGCCAATAGGGGCAGGATTATAGGTAGTTTCCCACTTCTCAAATCCTGGAAGAAAGACTCCGTCATAATCTGTACGCTCTATGAACATATGGATGGTCTCTCCATAGGTATAGATTCCTGATTTAATGATATGGCCATACTCATCTTCTTCTTTGGTAGGTTCCATAAAAGGTTTGGCACCTCTATTTACCGTTTCATAAAAAGCTTTTTCTGCATCTTCTACCCAAAGGGCTACCACTTTTACACCATCACCATGTTCATCTATGTGTTTGCCTATGGCAGTTCCCGCCTTTAAAGGAGAGGTGAGTACTAACCTGATCTTGTCCTGGACCAGGACATACGATTCTCTGTCAGTAAGTCCGGTTTTCAGGCCAGCATACGCTAATGACTGAAAGCCAAAGGCCGATTTGTAGAAGTGAGCTGCCTGCTTACAATTGCTGACATACAACTCTACGTAGTCCGTTCCCTGAATCGGGAGAAAGTCGTCAGCTTTCTGAAATACTTTAGGAATTTCCTGAGTCTGATTCATGAGAAAATATATTTTAATGTTATGCTAATAGTTAGTATAGCAACAATATGAAAAAGATATAGCTTTTCCAATTCTCAAGTGAGAAAAATCAAAGCTTTTATAAAAAAGGTAAGTGATTGTTCCTTAAGCCATTTGACCACCGTCTACCGGGAGGGCAAGACCTGTGATAAAGTCGCTTTTAGGGTCGGCTAACCACATGATGGCATTGACCACATCATCTGGCTTTCCCATTCTTCCTACAGGTATGCCTTTAACTAATTTAGCCTCCAATTCTGGCGCCGTGGAAAGGACCTGGTCCACCATAGGGGTATCAATGAATACCGGGCAAATGGCGTTTACACGTATACCTTTCCTGGCATATTCTACAGCAGTGGTTTTGGTCATCCCTATAACGGCAAACTTACTGGCCCCATAGGCGAGTTGTTTAGGGAAGGAGCGTAATCCACTCAGGCTGGAGATATTGATGATGCTCCCCTTACCGGCAGGCTCCATATACTTCAGCTCCTCCTTCATGCAATAGAATACGCCATTCTGGTTCACGGCAATTACATGATGCCAAATTTCTAAGGGAATATCTTTGGTAAACATGGGGGGAACCCCAATGCCTGCATTATTCAAAGCAACGTCCAGTTTCCCAAACTCTTCAACTACCTTTTCGAGGGTGGCCTTTACTTCCTCATATTCTGCTACATTCAACAAATAGAATTTTCCTCTTCCTCCTGCTTCCGCAATTTCTTTTTCTACTTCTTTTCCGGCTTCTTCCTGAATATCAGAAAAGGCCACAATAGCTCCTGCTTTAGCGAATGCAATAGCGGCGGCTTTACCGATCCCTGAGGCACCTCCGGTGATAAATACAACTTGATCCTGGAATGACATGCTTTTTTCCTCAAAGCTA
>JBCDBC010000736.1:0-3734 GCA_039184535.1 Bacteroidota bacterium
GAAGAAGAGGAGAAGGAGATGAGGACCCAGTATATGAGAAAGCACCTGGAATCCATTCTCACGCATATTAAGTCTTTAAGTGAGAAACACTACCAGCACCTAAATGGAGTGAACTCTCCAGACTTTGTGCTCATGTTCATGCCTTTGGAGCCAGCTTTCAGCATAGCGGTTCAGGCTAAACCGGAACTTTTTAGCTATGCATGGGAAAGAAAAATTGTGTTGGTAAGTCCTACGACTCTACTGGCTACCTTAAAAACAGTAGCTTCTATTTGGAAGCTGGAACTACAAAATAGGAATGCCCAGGAGATAGCTAAACAAGGGGGATTACTATATGATAAGTTTGTAGGCTTCGTGGAGGACCTACAGCGGGTAGGAAAATACTTGGATTCTGCCCAGAATAGCTATGAAGATGCCTACAAAAAGCTGAAAGATGGGAAAGGTGCCCTTATCACTAAAGCTGAGAAACTACGTGAATTGGGAGCCCAAAACAGAAAACGATTGGAGTCCTGATCTGCCTCATAAAGACTTTTCCCCATAATCATTTCATTGTTAAAAGATGTAAGTTTGTTTTATCATAGAAAAGCTGCTTCTTTGGCATAATTTTCCATGCAAGCATTGAAATATGACTGTGTTTTCATGGTAAATCACTCGGATCTTATAAGACACGATCGCTATGTCAAATATTACCGCTGCTATCACAGCTGTTGGAGGATATGTACCCCCGAAAATTCTTTCTAATGCTGATTTAGAGAAGATGGTAGATACCAATGATCAATGGATCAGGGAAAGAACGGGTATAAGGGAAAGACGGATTTTAGACAAAGACTTGGCTACTTCAGATATGGCAGTGGAAGCCATCAAAATTCTGATAGAGAAAACACCCTACGAACTGTCAGAAATAGATCTGATTATTTGTGCGACTGTATCACCTGACCATGTATATCCTGCCACCGCAAACATTATAGGAGATAAACTGGGCATAAATGGGGTTTGGGGCTTTGACATAAGCGCCGCCTGTTCAGGGTTCCTGTTTGCCCTACAAACCGGAGCCCAATTCATAGAGTCAGGTACGCATAAAAAAGTGTTGGTTGTAGGAGCAGATACCATGTCTATCCGTGTAGACTATGAGGATAGAAATACCTGTGTACTTTTTGGGGATGGAGCAGGGGTAGTATTGCTGGAGCCAAATGAAGAGGGGTATGGTATAAAAGATGCCCTTCTAAAATCAGATGGTAGCGGTGCTAGATACCTCCACCAAAAAGCTGGGGGAAGTAAGTACCCTCCATCCTTGGAGACCGTCAAAAATAAGGAGCATTTCATCCATCAGGATGGGAAGTCAGTATTTAAGTTTGCTGTGAAGGGCATGGCTGATATCACCTCAGATCTGATGGAAAAGAATGGACTCACAGGAGAGGACGTGGCTTATCTGGTTCCCCATCAGGCCAACAAACGTATCATAGATGCTACCGCCAAGCGAGCTGGTCTTTCGGAAGAGAAAGTTATGATTAACATAGAGAAGTATGGTAATACCACAGCCGGAACCATACCTTTATGTCTTTGGGACTGGGAAAGTAAACTCAAAAAAGGAGATAACCTCTTGTTAGCTGCCTTCGGAGGAGGGTTTACCTGGGGTTCTATGTATGTTAAGTGGGCATACGACCCTTCCTGAACATAAGCAATTCTGTATATGCTGAAAACGCCTTCTCGTTTTCCATTCATCGCTCTTGTATGTGCATGCTTACTTAGCTTCCTCACAAGTTGTGATCTGGATGAGAATATTTCTTTCCTCGAAGAAACGAGAACGGGCTATCTACTTTACCAAAATTCTGACGGAGAAAAGGGCATTGTGTTAACCACAAAAGATGGTATCCAGCTTCAATGGAATGAAGGTGCAGGCATAGCTGATAGATCAATAAGTGATATAAGCAGCTTTGAAAAAGAGCTATGGATAGCCAGTGAAATTGACAGAAAACTCTACGAAATTGATGTCCTAAGTGGGACCGTAAATAAGACAATAGGGCTGAGGGGTATATCGCCTACTTATATTAGTGTTGGGGAAGATGAAATCCTGATAGCTGATAGTAGTCAGAATCAGGCTTTCTTCCTGAATAAAAAGACAGAGAGAATTTCACAAGTAGCACTTCCTGCAGAAGCTGGTACTTCAACATATAAGAGTAGAAAGTTCTATCTTAAGTCTGGCTCTTCCACAGTCTTAATTCTCCAGGAAGATGCCTTGGCAGAAATTACTCGCCTCCAGCTAGAAAGGCCCATTTTTGAAATCCAGTCTACATCAGACGTTTCTATCATAGTCTCTACTAGAGATAGTGGCAACTTTGAAGCATTGGTAAATTATAACACCAATGGACTTAGCAGAACGGAAATAGCGGTAGCTTACAGAAAGATCCGGGTGAGCCCCTTCTCCCGCCAATTATATGGGAAAGAGCAACTCCAACCCTTCACCTTAACGGAAAATCTCCTTCAACCTACCAGCCAATCAGAGGTGACAGATTTTGAAGTCGATTTCTTTGAGAATCACCTCTGGATCGTCAGAAACGATAGTTTGGGCCAGATTTTTCCCGACGGATCTCTAGGTTTGAGTATTTCTTGCGAGGGTTGTTCTCTAATGAAATCCTATTTCTTCCAGGATTTTGTAGGTGATTAATATTTCCTTTTTATTAATTTGCCCCGGATTTTGGTAGGAAGCCTATTTTAGAAAGGTTCTCTTAACCTGCCAAAAAGTGGAAAAAAGACAGACGTACCTATGGCATCTACATCAGACATCCGTAACGGGATGACCTTTCGCTATAATGGGGAAATTTACTCCGTAGTTTCTTTTCAGCATGTGAAGCAGGGAAGAGGCGCCGCCTTTGTTCGTGTAAAGATGAAAAGTATTAACACGGGGAAAGTCATAGAAAACTCCTTTAATACAAGTGTGAAAATTGAGGAAATCAGAGTAGAGAGAAAGAAATTTCAGTACCTCTATGATGAAGGACATTCACTCGTATTCATGGACACTGATACCTACGAGCAGATCAATGTGGACAAGAAAATGATCAGTGCTCTGGATCTACTACAGGAAGGTGAAAATGTAGAAATTCTCTTTAATACGCAGGATGATAGTCCTCTACAGGTTGAAATGCCTCAATACGTCATTCAGGAAATAACCTACACAGAACCAGGTGTAAAAGGAGATACTGCAACAAACTCTTTGAAGCCGGCAACAGTTAGTAGTGGGGCAGAAATAAGAGTACCCCTTTTCATTAACATCGGAGATAAAGTGAAGATAGATACTGCTACCAAAGCTTATATGGAGCGCATTAAATCATAAACCTTCTCAACCAACATTTACACGCGATACTATGGAGTTTAAAGAAATTCAAGATATCCTCAAATTGGTTAATAAAACCGATCTTACTGAGGTAGAAATAGAAAAAAAGGACTTTAAATTAAAGATCAGAAGGAAGGCTCCCGAAAGCAATGTGATATACGCTTCTCAACCCGCATCTGCTATAGCAGCTCCAGCACAACTCGCTCCTGCTGTTATGCCTACGGTAGCTGAAGCACCAGTAGCTTCTGAAGCACTTGCTGAAACAGCAAAGACTGAAGCTGCATCTGCTGCACCTGAAAAAGATTACTACACATTTAAGTCTCCTATGATTGGAACTTTTTACCGTTCCAGCTCTCCTGAAACGGACGCTTTTGTGAAAGTGGGAGATTCCGTCCAGAAAGGCTCA
>JBCDBC010000737.1:0-3732 GCA_039184535.1 Bacteroidota bacterium
ACCCATTTCTGCGCAACCAGCTGGATCTCAAGGGAATCTTTAGCTTGACTGAATAGTTTTTTTGCTTCTTCCTGGAGAAAAGAGTCTGTTAGGCCTGAAAGTTGAAGATAGGTAGGAGTGTTAGTCTGAGCGTATATAGGGGAAAAATCAGTAAAGAACAGCCATAGAAGGATACACCCTAAGCTGGATAACAAAGGTTTTCTGACAAATTGATATGTTTTCTTACACCTGATTTTCACTTTTCAGAAGGATAGAACTTCAACGATATGAGATCCATTTTTGTGTAAAAATTATGATGAAGGCATATTTTTCTTTTCGAATGTACCCTTCAGGTGTGGGAATTGATTAGATACAGAACAATTTCGTCAGATTCCACACAAAATTTGTCCCCTATGAAAGTTTTTTAAGTAAATTTAGAAGATAGATCCATTACTGAAGGCACCCCTTTTTTCATTCCTGTTTTCCTCATTCAGTAAGAGATGAAAGGGTACTATGCCTTTTAACAACAACATTATGACCAAGAGAATCGCAGGTGTTTTTTTGCTCTCCATGCTGGGAGCAATGTCAGGAATGGGAATTTATGAGTATTTCTTCTCCTCAAAGGAAGTATACTACGTATCTACTCCTCCTGTACAACCTGTCTCTTCCAGGTATGCTCCTCAAGCAGAACGAAATGTTTCACCTTCATTCTCTGGTACTAATCTTCCTGATTTTGTAGAAGCAGCTGACCTAGCTAAGCCAGCGGTGGTACATATCCGATCCATTTATGACGCCAAGCGTAAGAGTCGTCAAGCGGATTTCTTCAGTAACCCTTGGCATGACTACTTTGATGATGACATGTACAACGGAAATAATGGGGCAGCCTCTGGCTCAGGTGTCATTCTTTCCCCTGACGGTTACATCATCACCAATAATCATGTGATTGAGGATGCGAACAGAATAGAGGTTACGCTTTCTGATAACAGGTCTTTTCCAGCTAAACTAATAGGTACAGATGCTAACACGGATCTGGCAGTATTAAAGGTAGATGGAGAAAAGCTTCCTTCCCTGAATTTTGGAAATTCAGATCAGGTAAGGGTAGGAGAGTGGGTACTGGCAGTAGGAAATCCTATGGATCTGAATTCAACGGTAACTGCAGGTATAGTAAGTGCCAAAGGAAGAGATATCAACTTATTGAGAGATGATGCAGCTTCCTACCCCATAGAGTCTTTCATTCAAACAGATGCTGCTGTCAACAGAGGAAATAGTGGAGGTGCATTAATTAATGACAGAGGAGAACTCATAGGCATTAACACGGCCATAGCTTCCCGAACAGGTTTTTATGCGGGATATTCCTTCGCTATCCCGGCCAGTATTGCCAGAAAGGTGATGGAGGATTTGATTACCTATGGTACCGTCAAGCGAGGCATACTAGGAGTAAACATACAAGCTGTAGATGCTTCTCTGGCTGAGAAGCATGCCCTCAAGACCCTACAGGGAGCCTATATCGTGAAGGTTCTTCCCGGAAGCGGGGCACAGGAAGCGGGAATCAGAGTAGGAGATATCATCATCTCAGTAAATGAAGTACCTGTCAACAGTACTCCCGAACTACAGGAGCAGGTAAGCCGCTACAGACCTGGAGAAAACATTGAAGTGAAGGTGTTCAGGAAAGGAGATGAAAAAATATTCAATGTAGCCCTCCAATCCATAGATGGGAAGAATGAACTGAGTTATCGTTCAGGAGGAAGAGAGAATATCCAATTCCGTGGGAACAGGTTCAGAATGCCGAATGAGGAAGAGCTTGATAAATTCGAAGCCAAAGCGGGTATCATACTTCAGCAGGCCAATCATTCCTTTACGGAGGCAGGTTTGGAAAATGGCTTCTTCATCAAAGAAATTAACGGGAAGAAGGTGGAAAGCATAGACCAACTATACTTACTTCTTCTGGGTGCAAGAAAATCCCTCACCATTTCTGGCCTTACTACTGAAGGCAAATCCAAATCTTACGACATAGACTGGTAGGAAGATATACCTTTCTGTGTACCTTTGATGAGATTTCTGACAATTTATGACTGCACTAAGTGTAAACCTTAATAAGGTGGCACTCCTCCGTAATTCCAGAGGAAGGAATTATCCTGATCTGGTGAAGGTAGCATTAGACTGCCAACAAATGGGTGCCGACGGGATTACGATACATCCCAGACCAGATGAACGCCATGTCCGTAAGTCTGACATACCTGCCCTGAAAGAGGCTATTTCCGTAGAACTTAATGTGGAGGGATACCCAAATGAGGACCTCCTTCAGGTGGTAGAGAAATATAAACCAGCCCAGTTTACCATGGTGCCCGATCCTCCGGGAGCCTTAACTTCAGATTCTGGCTGGGATACCATTACTCACTCCAGCTTTCTCAAGGAAGTAATAGACAGAATGCATGAAGCAGGGATCAGATGTTCCATCTTCATTGGTACGGAATCTAAATTCATAGAAGCGGCTGTAGCTACGGGTACAGACAGGTTAGAACTCTACACGGAACCCTATGCAGCCAACTATAGCCTGGATGCCAGAGAAAAAGTGGTAGCACCTTTTACGCAGGCCGCCCAACTGGCACATGATCTGGGGCTGGAGATAAATGCTGGTCATGACCTGAATCTGGATAATCTGGCCTTTTTTGCTGAAAAGGTCCCTCATCTGGATGAAGTTTCCATAGGGCATGCATTGATCACAGATGCCCTTTACCTGGGCCTTCAGGAAACCATTACTCGTTATCAGAAGTGTTTGGGGAAGTAGGAGGTAGTTTAGGCCTATGGGGTGATAAATAAAAATCCCGTCATTCCGTTGGGCATAATGCGTATAGAATAAGTGGGTCGAACGGAATCTAGTACGTTTCCCAGTCTTCCTCTGGACCCCGGCTGACCCTTCATAGGCAATGCCCTACAAACCCACTGGGATGACGCACTTTTGATGCCACCTCAAATAATCCGTACCTCTTCCACGAGCTTACGCTTGAGTTTACGATTGACGAGCTCCTTAATTTTGGAGCGGGCCATGGTAAGCTCCTGTTTCCAGACGGGAGAGGTCATTTTTACGTAGAGGACACCACGCTGAAACCATATTTTCTCGGTATTAGCGGAAATGGCCTGTCCCATGAGTACTTCCCATTCATCAATCACAGCCTGAATGTCAACCTGATCCTTCAGCCTGTTCTTCTTGAGAAACATGTCTATTGCTTCTCCTAAACTCATGATGCGGTTCCGTGCCATAGCTACAAGTTACGACTATTCTTTGGAGAATGATATTCAGCTTGGAGAATGAAGACTCGCCTGTCCATTAATCACTTTGATGTATTGTACCTCTGTGTCTGTCTGATCTCCGAAGGCCATTTGGAGTCGCTCAAAGGTGGTATCCGTAATGAAGACCTGACCTGGAATCTGGGAAGCCAGCAGTTGGGCAATTCTCCCTAGTCTGTGTTCATCCAGCTTATCAAAGATATCGTCCAGTAACAGGAAGGGCTTTTTGCCGGATCTTTCAGCCAATAGTTGGTACTGGGCCAATTTTAGCGAGATGATAAAGGTTTTCTGCTGGCCCTGTGAGCCGAAGTTTCTGGCAGATTGCTCATCAATGCTGAAGATGAGATCATCTCTGTGGGTCCCTGTGCCAGAATACTGATTGGCTAAGTCCTTATCTCTGTTTTGAAGGAGGAGATCCAGCCAGCCTGGAATGGTATTTTCTTTTACTTGAGAACGGTAAATGAT
>JBCDBC010000738.1:0-3729 GCA_039184535.1 Bacteroidota bacterium
AGCGGTAAAAGTCATTGTTATTCAGTTTCATCCTGCCTTATTCCATGAGAATACCTGGGCTATCCCAGAACTTCACCAAATCCGAAAAACGCTGGAAGAGTCTAAGAGAGGCTTATTTTATTCTCCTAAAGCAGTCAGCCAGATAGATACTTACGTGAAGCAGATGCTGGATTCCAATGGTTTTGAAAGGTTCCATCTACTGCTTTCTCTTCTACAAGGGCTCGGGAACTCAGGAGAATTTCACCCATTAGCCTCACAACTTTACACCCCCACCATAGGTAAAGGCAGTGAAGAGAGAATCCTGAAGGTCTGTAGGTACATACATGATCAGTTTACAGAACCGGTAGAACTGGAAGAGGTAGCAGGAATAGCCAACATGAATGCTTCCGCCTTCTGCAGATTTTTTAAAAAGGTTACTGGCAAAACACTTTTAGAATATGTAAATGACTTACGGATAGGAAAAGCCTGCAATATGCTGATGGAAGAAAAACTCAGTATTTCAGAAATAGCTTTTACTTCGGGTTTTAATAACCTCACCCACTTTAATAGATCCTTTCTCAAGAGAAAAGGAACTACGCCTTCTTCCTACAGAAAGAAGTATAAGAACAAGCTGCCTCTTTCATTAAGCTGATGGATACTTAGTACTTCTATACAATTTAAGGGCTTCTCAAAGTTTGACCCATTTTCCTCTATAAGCTTGCTGATTTTGGAGCAGACGGATGTAGTACAGGCCAGAAGGAAAGTCTTGCATGTTTATTTCTGACTGGTTCTTCACCTGGAGGACCCTTCTCCCACCTTGGTCAAATACATTAACCTCATAAGGCACTGCTTGAAGGGGAAGGTTAATTCTGAACCTTCCTTCAGACGGATTAGGATATAGGTAGGACTCTAGGATGAGGTCCTCTTTAATATTCGTAGCATTCGAACAGGACAGCTTACTGATTCTTTCCCACATTTCATTCTGGAAGGTAGTAGGTACCAATGAATTATTCGGGTTATTTCCCATTCTCACCACAATAAGATTCTCAGAGGGAATGATGTTCAAAATCTGTCCATTCTTCCCCATAGCAGCATACATGTCTGAGGGAGCATTGGGAGAGATTTCTCCTCCAAAGTTAAACTGAAGGCCTGGGAGCTTGTAGGTATTTTGACCATTTAGCCACCATAGATATCCATAAGCAGGATTTAGCTCCTGAGAAGGAGAGATCATATCCTGAAAGTATGTTTGATCTGAAAGTAGGGTGTCCCCATTCCAAATGCCCCGGTTTTGAATCAGTATCCCAAATCTGGCCATGGTTCTGGCAGTACTGAAAAATATGCGGTTATAACCGGAAGGAATCCACAATCCCACCATACCTGTCTTCCCATTTAGTTGACGAAAGGTGTACTGATTCTCAGTTATTCCCGTAGCGCTTTCCAACACATTGGACAAAAGCGTATAGGGTCCATTGTGGTATGCCCACCTGCCCCCAGGATCTGTCTTATACTGCAAACAAGCAGGTTCCGTACAGAAAGGATCTGATACCCCATCATCCAGACCGGTATTCATGCTTAGCTGGTTTTTGATGGTGATCTTATCCTCCTGAGAGGGATTTAAGTTAGTCCAGCCTGTGCCCAAGTACTGAGACACTTTATCCTCTATAGAGAGAAGTTCCTGATCCTGCGCCAATCCTATCAGGAAGGCTGTCAAGGACTTTCCTGCAGACGCCCAATACCATACACTATCTTGCTGGTAGCTTCCGAAGTATTTCTCAAGGACAATTCTTCCATCTTTCAATACCAAAAAGGCTTTGGTATTCTCCTCTTCCAGAAAAGTGTAGAGAGAATCAATATGCTCAGAGCACCAACCCAGGTTAGTCGGATCGGTTGACGCCCAACTATCTCCATTTGCTGGAGGGAAATAATAGGATTGGGCCTGTAGTAAACAACAGGAGCAGGTAAATAAGAGGGAGAGAAGTACTTGTGGCATTCTTTAGACTTTCCCTTTTGACAGTAAATGATGGAAAAGGTTTAATGTAGGGAAGGTAACAAAAGCCGTTCCCTAAAACTGAGCAGGTCTTGATCAGATATAAGATTGTACTTAGCTAAGTAAGTGATCAATACAAAGCGCCCCATATAAGGTCGTTGAGGCTCTCAAAACGACAAAGCTCTATGGCACAATTAGCCACTTCGAGAACCTCAGGGACCGTCCTACTCTAAGGAATTAATATAGGACGCTTAAATTTGATCACTTGCTTATTTCTACTTCCCATATCTGTGTTTTAGCATCTGTTCTCTTCAAATAGTAACTTATTGATACAAAACCGCATTATGGCTAAACAGAAATTCTGGACTAGTGAAAAGCTGCTAAGCCTATCAGCCATTTTTATCAGCTTGTGTACACTTACTGTACTGATCTATCAGGCTAATCTAAACCGGCAGTATCAACACTTATCAGTTTATCCTTATTTGCTAGTTGGTCACCAAGGCAGTGGAGGGCCTAACTATAGATTTAGCATTAAAAATGAAGGAATAGGCCCTGCTATCATCAGTTCTATCAAAATCATTTCTCCGGAGAAAGAAGAGTTCAATGATTTTATCGACTATGTAGTCAATCAGTTAAGCCCAGCAGATACCAGCATGGGATTTTTTCATACCAATCTTAATGTGGGAAGGATGATTCCTGCTAATCAAGCTATAGAGCTAATAGGTACCACTGACGGGAAGAGTGCTACCTCTGTAAAGCTGAGAAGTTTACTTGCAGGAAAGGGATTTCAATATGAAATAAAGTATAGATCTATTTATGGAGATGAGTGGATAGTAACTAATGAATCTCCTATCCCCATTGAGAAATAGATGAGAACAGTCTACTCCATCTACAAACTAATAGAATTCAGAATAAAGGTATAGAGGTAATTCCTATTGGTGATCTGCTGTTCTGTGCTTTGACCCGTCCCATGGCCAGAATCATAGTTTACATATAGCATGATAGGATTTTTCTGGCCGGGATTATTCTGCAAAGCTGCTACGTACTTTTTAGCGTGTAAAGGATCTACCCGTGAATCATTCTCTCCAGCAGTTACCAGCATAGTGGGCAGATCCACTCCCATTCTGATGTTGTGATAGGAAGAATAAGTGAGAATGTTTCGAAAGTCTTCTTCCTTTTCAGGGTCTCCGTACTCTGGTACCCAGAATTTCCCAATCAGGAATTTAGGGTAGCGAATCATGTCTATCAATGGAACTGCACAAACCACAGCAGTACATAAGTCTGGCCGCTGGTTAATGACGGCACTTACCAATAGTCCACCATTACTTCCACCATAAATACACAACTTATCTCTGCTGGTATAGCCCTCTTGCACCAGATAATCTGCTACGGCAATGAAGTCATCAAAGGTATTTTGTTTCTTCTCCATTTTGCCGTTTTCATGCCAGCTCTCTCCGTACTCATCTCCCCCTCTGATTCCTGCCATGACAAATAAACCTCCCTTCTGTGTGATGAGAGAATTGAGCCCTGCAAAAGAGGGAGTGATTCCAGAATTGAAGCCCCCATAACCGTAAAGCAAACAGGGTACAGGATTTTCTGCCTGCCAGTCTTTATGATGGTAAATGAGAATGGGGACTTTGGTTCCATCTTTTGAGGGAACAAACTCCAGCCTCATCTCTAACTCAGCCGTGTCTATGGGAGAATCCTGCTCAAAAAACAACTCCCAATCTAGCACCTCATTCAACAAAGAAGCAGTTTCCAGG
>JBCDBC010000739.1:0-3726 GCA_039184535.1 Bacteroidota bacterium
AAATTTTTCACAAAAAGTAATCAAGTGATTAAACCATATGAATACTTCTGTAGTTAATATCCCGATCACTTTTTTTATCCAGGATCTAATCATCTGATTGAATCATCTAATCAATACTATGAACCGACTTACACGTCTTTTTCTTTTTAGCATAACCCTCATAGTAGGCTGGGCATGCTCAGATAGTAGTGCGTCAGAGGAGACCCAAGTACCTACCACCAGGGGGATAAGTGATGCAACCTCCCTACCTTCATTTAAGACACAGAAAATAGCCTTACAGTCCACCGACCAGCTTGTGAATATTACGGGTAGGACCCAGTCTTTAGAAAGCATTCAAATCACTTCTGAAGTCCCAGGGAAAGTAATGAGTTCAGGAAAAATTCTGAATGAAGGGGTCTCATACAGAAAAGGGGAAACTATGGTCAAAATTGACAATAAGACATTCTCCCTAAACCTAAAAAGTCAAAAGAGTCAGTTTCTAGCCAGTCTGGTGAGACTCATGCCTCAGATTAAATTAGACTATGTAGGGGAGCATCCTGATTGGGATACCTATGTGAATTCATTTTCTGTTGAAAATGTGCTCCCAGACCTTCCTGAGGTTCAAAATGAACAACTCCGGTACTTCTTATCTGCTAACAACGTATTCTCTAGCTTCTATGCCATCAAAAGTGGAGAAGAGACCCTGTCTAAGTATCGTATTACAGCTCCTTTCACAGGAGTAGTCACACAAGGAAATGTGTCCAGAGGAGCTGTTGTTAACCCGGGAGTTCCCCTTGCCAGCTTTAGCAGAACTGATGTATTTGAGGTTAAGGCTGCTATTTCTTCAGCAGATATAACTGATATGAAGGTTGGACAAAACATAAAACTTACTAATAAGCTGACTGGAGAAACTTACCAGGGTAAACTTAAGAGACTAGGAGGAAGTGTAGATCCGGGAACACAGTCTATACCGGTCTTTATTCAGGTAAGCGGAAAAGGCCTTAAGGAAGGTATGTTCTTGGAAGCCTCTTTAGGAAGTGGTAAAGAAGAACTAGTAGCAGAAATCCCTCTCATAGCTATGACCAGAACCAATCAGGTTCATGTCATCCAGGATTCCATTGTTAGCCTAAAAGAAGTAGTTCCCATTTCTTTCAGGGAAAATAGCGTGTGGGTGAAAGGATTAGCAGAAGGTGAAGAAGTCATCATAGAAGAAATCCTGGAGCCTATCACAGGCATAAAAGCTGTTTCTCAACCTTAATCCCAAAGAACTACTTCCTCATGAGAGCGATTATAAAATACTTCATTCAACACCCTACAGTGGTAAACCTCTGTTTACTGCTCATCATTGGGCTTGGCGTACTCCAGTTAGGAGAAACTCAAACGACTAATTTCCCTAAACAGCGAATTCGATTTATCAGCATAGCTGTCCCCTATCCGGGTGCCTCTCCCACTGAAGTAGAGAGTGGGATCACAGTTAAAATAGAAGAGAACCTCGAGGGCATTCAAGGGATAGACAGAGTAACTTCCACCTCCGGAGAAAACCTGGCTACCGTTCTGGTAGAAATGACGGAAGATTCTGATCCCAATACCGTCCTTACAGAAGTCAAAAATGCAGTAGATAAAATCAATAACTTCCCTGATCGGGCGGAGGCGGCTGTAGTGGAAAAGGTGGAGATAAAAGACCTTGCCATGACCATGGGCTTGGTAGGGGATATCCCCTTGGCTGTCAAAAAAGACTATGCAGATCAAATTAAAGATGACCTATTAGCGCTTCCCGAAATATCTGACATTGACATTTTTGGGCTACCCGCAGAAGAGATTGAAATCCAGATCAGGGAGAATGACCTCAAGTCTTACCAGTTGAGTTTTGCTCAGGTAGCCCAAGCGGTAAGAATGGCCAATCTGGAATCATTCGGAGGGGAGATAAAAACAAAAAAAGAGAATATAACCATCAAGGCTGACAGCAAGGGCTATTATGCGAAGGAACTCCAAAATATCATCATCAAAGCTGATCCCTCAGGGAATATCGTATACCTCAAAGATGTAGCTAATGTCATTGATAGGTTTAAGGATGATGCTAATGGTAGGTTCCTGGAAGAAAAGCCTGTGGTAACCATTTCTGTAAATACGCTGAATACAGAAGATCTCCTCCTAAATGCCCAAATCACACGCGATTACCTGAATAAGTTTAACCGCGAGCATACTAATATTGAGCTCATTATCCTTGAAGATGGAACAGTCAATGTAAGAGACAGGATTTCCAGCATGGCCAATAATGGCTTGGTAGGGATCATACTGGTGCTAATAGTGCTAGCCCTCTTTTTAGATAGATACCTGGCATTTTGGGTAGCCTTGAAAATTCCTGTAGCCATTCTGGGGATGTTTATTTTGGTCCCCATTCAGGATATGACCATCAATGTAGTCTCCTTATTTGGCTTTATTCTCGTACTGGGAATTTTGGTAGATGATGGAGTAGTAATAGGAGAAAATATATACCAATGGGCAAAGAGAAAGGGCGTTTCTCCTATGAAAGCAGCCCTTGAAGGTACCATGGAAATGCTCACGCCAGTGGTGATTTCTCTTACCACCACGGCGGTAGCCTTTAGTCTATTTTTACTTCTCCCTACGCAGACGGGGGAGTTCTTTGGAGAAATGGGCTTTGTAGTAATAGCAACCCTCCTAGTAGCCATGGTAGAAAGTTTCTTCTTTCTCCCCTCCCATCTGGCCCATAGTAGAGGGCTAAGAGAAGGACATGTCCCTAGTAAAATTGAGCAAATTTTTGATACAGTATTAGTCTTCTTGAAAGACAAACTTTACCTACCCGTTTACCGCAAAATGGCTATTGGTAGCAAGCTCCTTTCAGGGGTTACCATTGTGGTCTTCATCTTTTTCTTTATGGGTGCTATTGGCTTAATGGCAGGTGGACTAGTAGGCTTTACTTTCTTTCCTAACCTGGATGATGACGCGGTATTTATAGAACTCAGCCTGGAACCGGGTACGCCGGTAGAAATCACCCAACAATCTCTTTCTACCATTGAAGAAGCCGTATGGAAGGTGAATAAAGAGTATACTGAGAAGCGGAAAGATGGCAAGGAGGTAGTCAGATTTGTGGAACAAATTACGGGTCCCAAACCTAATGAAGGCAAGCTTAAAGTGACCTTCCTGGGAGGAGAACAAAGAGGCATTACCTCCTTTGAGCTATCTAATAGAATGCGGGAACTTACCCCAGCAATTCCTGGAGCTGAGAGTCTTGTATTTGGGATAGGGGCAACTTCAGCCGTATTTGGGAAACCTGTTTCCTTTGCCCTCTACGGAAGGAATATGGAAGAGCTACGCGCTGCCAAAGAAGTCCTGAAGCGTAAAATGAGCCAGCGAGAGGATTTGAAAGATGTGTCTGACTCAGATCAGCTAGGCGTGAAAGAACTCATCTTAACTCCTACTTCGCAGGCAGAGCTACTAGGCATGAACCTGGGTATGATCATGGGACAGGTAAGAGCTGGATTCTTTGGGGAAGAAGTTCAGAGCCTCCAAAGAGGGGAAGATGAGGTAAAAATATGGCTGAGGTACCCACGAAATGAGCGTAGCCGTATGGATCAGCTCATGAGTATGTCCATTAATGACCCTATAGGAAATTCCTACTACTTGAAAGACCTGGTAGAAATTAAAGAAAGGACAGGCTCACTAGCTATCAACCATCTGGAAGGAAGACGGGAAATACGGGTAGAAGCTAACGTAGCTGATATCAAT
>JBCDBC010000740.1:0-3711 GCA_039184535.1 Bacteroidota bacterium
CACCCCCTCCCAAGCGGCTTTCCACATTATTAGAAGCTTCTCTCTGTAATGCCAAAGAATGAGAATATTCAGTAATAGATAGAAAGATAATCTGAATGCAAAACCCACCTTCAGTTCAATAGGCATAATAGTGAGATCTATTATCAAGATATTGAGTGCAATAGGGAGGTATAAAAAAGCCCCTAAGATGACTGTTCTATTCCATAACAGCAGGATAGCACAGATAATCTGGGATATACCTATGAAGGCTTTGAAGGGTTGAAAGTCAAATAAGTACCATCCTAATTTAAAGAGACTTAGGTCTTTGATAGGGGTTAATAACTCTTCTTCAGTTAAGCCAAATTGTCCTCCTGTAAGCTTCCCTTGACCGTAGTATAAAAAGAACCACGCCAGTACAAATCTAGCTGTCAGAATCAGGTAGTCCCAAAATTGTTCTCTGGAAATCTTCTTGAAAAGCTTCATGTAGTTTGGGGTAAAAGGGTGGAAAATTATGGAAGAAAGTAGCTCTCTAAAGATACACTTAAACGATTCTTTATTCCAGTGATAGACGGTTAAATTTACTTTCCAAGTAACCTGGGTTTAAAGGCGATATCCACACTAATCACATGCTCATAGGCGTATCCAGGAGAAATAAAGGGCCTGTAGAATGACGGTTTATACACCAGCCCAATTTGGAACCAATGTCTGTGCTCATAGTAAATAGGAATGATTAGCCCCAATGCAAGATGGCTTTTCTGGATATCAACAGGAGGAGCAGAAGAGGCTATAGTCCCTAAGCTTTGCAGTCTCCAGTTATACCTTCCGCAGGTAAGTCCATACCCAAAGGAGAATCTGCCAACCTTATGGTTATGGGAAAGACTAACAATACCAGAGGTCAAAAACTCTTGTTCTCCCAGAAGACTTAATGCTGCAATCACAGGAAAGAAAATATCGGCAGTTCCACTTACCCCCGCGCTTAGAAACTGCTTCTGAGAATAATGGTAGTCCAGGCCCACTGAAAGTCCCCAAAAGCCAGTGTTGATCTTGGGGGACTCATTCTCTGGTTTTACCACGAAGTTATTTAGATAGGGGAGGGATAGATGTAACCGAAGATCCCCTTTCTGACTATTCTCCCGCTTCAGATAGACTTTACTTTGAACATCATCCTGTCCAAGATATAATCGGGAAGGATAGGTATATATCTTGGGACTCTTACTATCAAAGAAAGCTAGGGGCCACATATAAAAGATAGTTCCAAAATAAGCAGGGGAGACTTTTGAAGATATTCTAAACTCTGTCTGGGCACTACCTATCTGAGTTTGGAAAACAAGGGGACCCTTCTGTCTGGAGGTATAAATTCTAACCTTATTCTGGACAGTTTTAATGGTATCATCTTCGTAAATGATATTGGTAGGCTCAGGAGTGTAGACAGTAACTTTCTTATACTTTGAATTAAGAATGGTCGCACAAGAGGAGGTGAGAATAGAAATGCTTATCAAGAGTAAAGAATATCTCATCATTTTTCCAGATCAAGTTGTCCAAGCATTACGTATTTCCTCTCGCGTTTAATTGGTTTCTATACAACACTTTGACTAACTAACTCCATACTCATTGAGGTGTCTCCTGAAGACTTAATGTTAGAAAACGTGAGTTTTGGTTAAGCCAATGCTAATTTCCAGTGCTACGTCGCCTTCCGCGGGACTCCATTTTGGCATTCGCCCCAAAATAGAGGAAAAACGCTTTGTCCCGCCAATGCAACTCTACAAGCCGCCCACGATCAGTGGCGTGACGGCCTCCCCACTAGATATTTCTCCCTTCAAGTAAATCTCTCATATCGATAAGTATTTGATTATCAATGAGTATTATCCGAAACTTACGTTAGGAACTAATAGATATGATAGTGAAAGCCTCATGATAAAAAGCTATTGCGGTACGTAGTTTTCCCTTTCTCTGTCAGATAAGGGTAGAATTCGGACATAAGTAGTCCCGTGTAATCCTGCATAATTAAGCTGGAAGCCTTTCCTTCATCATAAATCCGGGAGGAGGTAATCCAACTATCACTAAATATTCTGATCCTTTTGATGAGTTGCTGATATTCTCCCTTAAATTCCTCTTCCCGCATAAGCCCTTTTTCTTTCCAGGTATCTATTTCATGCAAGTACATATCTGCGCGTATACTCTCAACCTCAAGGAAAAAGTCATGTAAGGCTCGGTTTTCCTTCAAAATGTAAGGTAGGTCTAAAAGAAAAAAACGGTTTTTATACAGTATCTCAAATCCCACTAAAGTAGTTTTCCATAGTCCAGCAATACGATCTTCTTCCACTTGTAGCTTCTCGTTCTCTGCCTTTGCTGAATTAAGAATATCCAAATGGAGTTGGACTATGATATCATTTTTTGTTTTGAAATGATAAATCAGGTTACTGTGGCTGATACCCATCTCCTTGGCTATTCTTCTCAATGAGATATCAGCTACCCCATGCTCATTGAAAAGATTTCTAGCTACCTCCAGAATTTTTTTTCGAGTTTTTTTCATTTTTTTAGTACAGGTGGTCTAATTTTTTAGTACACTTGGACTAAATTAAGGTTTTCAATAAAAAAATTCATCATGAAACGGAAAGAAGCTCCTCAATTTCTTAATCAGTCCTGGGTCCCAGAGTTCCTAAAAAATATGGTTCGCGAATTCATGACGTGGTTTGTAAATAAAATTGGAGCAGCTAAGCCATTTATGCCAGTTATTGAAGAAGGGCTGATCCATACTAAGAGTCGTACTATTCTTAACATTGCGCATAAAAGCGGGGCAGGAATAGAAACGGTAACTCCTTACTTAGACTCTGATATTGTGATTAAGCCTGCAGTCATGGACACCCCAGAGGAAGCACAAGAAGGTCTGTATCTAAGTGTGAATGGATTTCATCAACTAGAAAAGGAAGAAGCGAGCAGTCTCCTTAAGAAGGCAGCGATAAGTGGTAATCCTATAGCCGTAGTTGAAGGGAATAACGACAGCCTATGGCAAGTGGTAGGAATGACTGTATTTGTGCCCTTAACAGTCATCTTAACGGCTCCTCTTGTAAAGCCCTTCCGTTTAGGGAGAATTATCTTCACCTATTTAATCCCTATTCTCCCTATCATGATCATGTTAGATGGCTGTATGGCTCTTTTTAAGCTATATGCTCCAGCTGACCTGGATGAACTTGTACAGGCTATCCAGGTCCCAAACTACCAATGGAAAAGTGGAAAAATGGATAACGGAAGAGGAGGAAAGATCATATTCCTACTCGGCTTTAAAGGATAGTATACTTGCTCATCTCCTTCGAGACTTTCAGGCGGCTTATTTTGCCTGTGCTACTCTCTCGGCCTCCTTTTTTAAATCCGCCGTAAACTGCTCAAAGGATTCATCAAAGGAAGGGATCTTGTTAGCGAATAAAGGAAACATAGGGCCTCCTATTTTTTCTGTCATGTTAAAGTAAGTTCCTCCGTTTTTCCGCTCCAAGGTGTATACTCTTTCTCCCATAGCATCACCCCACACCAGTTTTCGTTCTGGAAGAAACTCTTTCACTTTTAGCTTGAAGGTGCGGCTCTCATCAAGCGTACTCGTCAAGCGTATTTTGGCATTCTCTCTGATTTCTCCTTCTAAGGAAATGATGGTGGAATTCCAACGAGGGAAATCCTGGGCATTACTCAATAGCCCCCATACTACAGATGGATCTGCCTGAATAACCTGACTAATGGAGG
>JBCDBC010000741.1:0-3711 GCA_039184535.1 Bacteroidota bacterium
GCCATTACTTATGAGAGTTGAGTATGAAGAAGTAGATGGTATACTCTTAACCGTTTACAGAAAGTATACTCCTTCTAATTGGGATGCAGAGATAGATGAAGAACAAGCCAAATGGACAGAAGAAATTTCAGAAGATATTTCTTTTAATAATGGTCTAGGTAAAGAAGACTTTGTTCTGGAGCCAGAAGGCTAAAAAACCAGAGTCATCCCAATTTGCAGGGATGACTCTTCTTCGCATCTTTGAATGTGTAGTGCTAGAGGTTTATTTCTTAAGGGCTCTACTTAAAATCGTCCAAACTTCAGGATGACTCCTGTA
The DNA here is from genome assembly GCA_039184535.1 of Bacteroidota bacterium. GTDB lineage: Bacteria > Bacteroidota > Bacteroidia > J057 > J057 > JBCBKZ01. The sequence continues at coordinate 317 of JBCDBC010000741.1, forward strand.
GACCATCCATCCAGATTATTAGAGGCTGTATTGGTGAGGTCTAAGTCTTCTGTAAACCTGTACTGTACGTTAAAACCTAGCCTAAAAGATCTGATGATGTTCAATTCCAGGTTAATACCTGGCTCTATCACGAAAAAGACATCGTCATCAAAGAGATCATCCTCAAAGATATCTCCTAGCTGTCTGTCTGGATCCCTGTACCCAGCCCAACCTACACCTAATACAGTAGGGATAGAAATATGTATGGGTAATCTGGAAAGGATGATGGGCTCTAATAGTACGCCCCCATATCCCAGTTCCATTTTTGCATCTCTGCCCGGTACCTTATCACTGTACTCTATGGTGTTTACCAGACCGTAGCCTGCTAGTCCCAGAGCGAAACCGTGGTTCATCACCCAGGCACCTCTCCCTCCGACTAATATGCCGTTTTGATCATCCTGAAAGGTAGTATAGTGTACGGTCAGCGCCCCATATCCTCCATGAGAGACACACCTCTTATTTCCAAAAAGGGTTCTTTGGTCATGGTAATTACGTTGGGCTACTAATGAAGCAGGGATCATTAGGGCTCCTATGAGTAGGAGTACGGGAAATAGTTTGATGGCTTTGGTCATAATCAAAAGATATATCTTACTGAAACACCGATATCAAATAGGCCTTCAGACATGCTTACAGGCAGAAATAAGTCAAAATAGGGTTTCCAATCTATGCTCACATCCAAAGGTAAATCAGGGGATCGCCAGGCGGCGCCTATAAGTCCATCTACCCCAACTGATGCTCTACTTCTCCTTTGGGAAAATAAGTTCCCTGCCTCATCTCTCGCGTTTCGAGTAAAGCGGTAATAACCCGCATGTCCACCTATGCCGTAATACCAGAAGATTTGGGGATCTATCCCCAGGAAGGGAATTTCTCCCTCTTCAAAGATGGCAATCCCCGTAACCTGAAGCCCTTTTTCTCTGTGGGTTAAGAGAATTTCTGTAGAAAAAGAGTCATTAGCGTAAAACTTGGCACTAATACCAGTAGATTTACCTAACCTAAATCCAGCAGACCATTTATTAGTCTGAGCAGATGCTTGAGGCAAAAGGGAAAGAAAGAGTAGAAAAAACAAACAGTAAATCAGGCGTTTCATAACTGTAGGCATTCCTTGCAACCGTGTGTGATGAAAAGACATCTTTAAGAGGAATGTGTTGCAGGAACAGAAAGAAAAAAGCTAATCGTTTTAAGAAAGTGTATATTCCTGATGACGGCAGAAATAGAAAGTCAGGATTCTCAGAGATTCGATTGATAAGCTAATGTAAAGGGTCATATGTTTGACCGAGTAAATGTCAATTTCAACCACTACCAAAAATTATGATCAAACTTAGTGGCGTCTCTAAAACTTTTAGAGCGGGATTTCAAAAAGCCTACATACTAGAAAATGTAGATTTGGACATTCAAATGGGAGAATTTGTTACCATTATGGGACCTAGTGGTGCAGGTAAATCTACCCTTCTGAATATTCTGGGTTTATTAGAACAACCTAATGAGGGTACTTACTTCTTCATGGATAGGCCCGTCCACAAACTTAGGGAGAAAGAAAAGACTGAGCTACACAAGCATCACATAGGCTTTGTTTTTCAGGCTTATCACTTGATTGATGACCTGACAGTATATGAGAATATAGAAACTCCCCTATTGTACAGAAAGATGGGCAAGAGTGAAAGGAAAGAACGCATTCAGCAAATGCTGGATAAATTTCATCTGACAGAGAAAAAATCCCTCTTTCCTCACCAACTCTCCGGAGGACAGCAACAGCTAGTAGGGATTGCCAGAGCAGTAGTAGGGAAACCTTCCATCATATTAGCTGATGAGCCTACGGGAAATCTACATTCAGAGCAAGGTGCTGAAATCATGGAGATGTTCTCCTCATTGAATGATGAGGGGATTACCATCGTACAGGTAACCCACTCAGAAAAGAATGCTACTTATGGAGACAGAATCATCAGATTAGTGGATGGAAAGATCACCACTGATGCCAAAGTAAATGAGTCTACTATTTCCGGCTAGTAGACTCTTTCTCTTTTGAAAGCGCTATACCTACACGGATGCGTTCATCTTTTAGCCTGATCAGTACTTCCTCAAATAGGCTAAGGGTAGAGTCAAACCTGGTCGACAAACTTTGGTCATACACACTCCTACCTAACAGGCCTTCCTGATTGTTGAGAGCAGAGAGAAAGGATTCTCCTTCAGTGAGTAGGCTCTCTGTTCTCTCTAAGAGATCAGTTAGCTGAGTCAAAGCCGTATCCGATTTCTGGATTAAGCCTGGCGCTAAGGCTGATGCAAATGGCTGTAGGGAAGTGGCCAGGCTATCCATCTTTATACTCAGGTTCTCAGCGCTTTCCAGCATATTGATGAGCTGTTGTGTAAGTCCTTTTGCACGAGCTTCTCTTAGCATGACTTCAGCCTCTATACTGGCATTAGAAAGAGATAAAAGTAGTGTCCTGACGGTATCACTGGTCAGAAGTTGAGTACCCTGACTGAGTTGATCTAGCAGTTTTTCGCTCTTTCTCAGCCATCCATTTACATCCTCTTTTTCCAGCATACTTGCCAGGGTAGTCACGCTGTTCATGAGCTTCCCCCAGTCTGCACCTCCCCTTCCTATGATGGGAGTTGCCGGGTCCAGTCTTTCTTGACTACTTCCGGGAAAGAGACTTATTGCCTTGGCGCCCATCAGATCCTTCATCATAATTTCAGCACGGGCATCATGGAAGAGTTGGGTTTGGGCATCTACGCCTATCCGCACTTGCATGTGAGAAGGTAATAACTGGATATCAGTCACTTTCCCTACTTCATATCCCCGGATGAAAACGGGATCTCCCTCTAGTAATCCGTCAATTTCAGGGAAATGAAGCTGATAGAGGGTGGTTTCCTTTCCGAAGAAGTGACTTTGCTGGGTCCAGCTCAGGAAAAGGTAAATGATCAAAATAGCTGCTATCACACTTAAGCCTACCCTTATGCTTTTCTTTTCCATGGATGTAAATTACAGTTTCAGGCTTTACAGAAAAACTCAGCAAACATACACTTGTTAATTAGCCTAAAGATTTAAATTCAAAAGATGGGGGTATAATTTGTTTTGAGAAACGTCAATTTCGAATAATGTATATTTTTCTGAAAATTGAATGAACCTAAAGTTGAAAGGGGATAGTTTTATCCCTAACTTGAGGCTATTCGGTGGCAAATTATAACATATAGGTCTTACGGTTTATTTACTTCGTTTTTAGTAGAATATGCGATTTGGCATGGCGAATCGTTTCTCCAATAGATGTACTCCAAGAGACCCTATCAGCCTTCAGACCATGAAAAGACATATCAAATCTACCCTCTTATTATGGACTGCGTGCCTCCTGTGTATTACGTTA
>JBCDBC010000742.1:0-3707 GCA_039184535.1 Bacteroidota bacterium
CAGTAAAACTTTTTCCCACTCCAGGTACGCCTTGGATCAATAGGTTTTTCTTCTGCTGCCACAGGTCCCATATATCCTGTAGACTTTCTCTATCTACCAATACCTCTTTCTGTAGGTTCGCATATGCATAAGGTAACTCAGGTCGGGCTTGAGACTGATACACAGGTGGAGGAGAAGCCACTATCAATGGCCTTTCCTCTTGAACTGTATAGGTAATGCTTTCAGTTTCCCTTCTTTCCAGTAAGTCCAGGCTACTCACGCCACTTTCCAATCTTCTAAGGGTTTCTGCAAAATGAGGCTTATGCTCCAGAATAGCTTTCCGGATGGCTGGCCAAGCATGAAGCTTTCTCAAGCTGGGGTCCATGAAGTGAGAAGAGACTTCATTTAAAGGTAGCTGAAAGAGCACATGAAATTCTCTCTGCCAGGTATTGCCCTCTATGAGGAAGGCGTCCTTACCTGAGGTGATCCCTGCTGATAGAAGAGAAGAGTCTGGATGATAGATGAAGATAACATCTCCCATCTTCAACTCATGAATATTCTCCTCCTGGAGATGCAGTCTTACTACCCCCGTACTTTCCAAAGGCTTAGCCATACTCAACTGCCAGTACTGCGGCCAGCGAATGAGATCTGACTCCGCTATTACCGGTTCATCTTCATGATAGGACTGAATGGGGTCTATTTGTCTGGACACAAAGGCCAGAAAGAGATCAACCTGAATCCTAATAGGAAGATTTTGACTATGCGGGAATAAGGTAGAATATGCCTCCAATACTGGAATGATCTTATCCTGATACTCCAGAAAGTAGGTGCCGGGATTATTCCCTTGGAAGGGAGAAATAGGAATCCCCAATTGGTTTAGGGCTAGTCTGTAAGGCTCTGTAATCCAGCTGAATGCTTCTGGCTGTACCATAGACAGCAGTTCGCTGGTAGCCCCAAGGTGAAAGCCTTTAATTTCAGAGATGAAAGTATTGATGCGACTTTCTATCCTTTCTGCCCCATGAAATAACTTGATGAAGGCATTTCTATAGGTTTGGAGACTATGATTAGGGCTTCCCAACGCTTTTTGACCCACCATAGGATGCTGGTGGAAGGTCTGCATCTCAAAGGAAAGCTGTCTGATCTCCTCCCAGCTAACCTTAGCGAGAAAGTCAGGTTGTACAAAGCGAGAAAAGAAGGCTTGCTGCTTTACATACAAAGCAGTTTGGCTAGCCAGAAGTTCTTCCGCTTCGCGAGCAAAAACTGACAAATAGCTTCGGATCAGGGAGGTGGTGATCATGTGGTTGCTTACAGGATGACAGATAAGCTAGAATATTTAGCATCCTAAATATTCTGGCTACCTATATGTAAGTTAGTGAAATTCCCTATTTCTGAAAGCTAATCCAGTCGATTTGTGCCAAGGGTTGATCAGATGAGCCACTAGCCTGGGCCACTATGTATACATCCTGTTTGCCGAAAGTAGACTTAATTCTGGTAGTTTTTTCAGCCCAGCGGCCTGTATTGCTAAAGCTGAGCTTTCCAATTTCCGGCCCATCTGTTGAGCCTGTTCTGATGGAGAACGTACCACTGGCAGAAGGCTTTAACTTAAAGGTAAAAGTGGAAATATCAGTCAGATCTGTATTTCGGAATGTCAGGTATCCCTCGTCTCTGAGCCCATATACCAGATTATCCCTATCTATTCCATCCATTCTCTTCGTATAGTTCACACTTTCATCACTTTCTTCTACATATATGCGTGGATGTCTCAGGACAATCTTCTCTCTGCTTTGTAGAGATTCAATTCCATTGGCCCCTCCATCAGCGTAAGTAGCAGCTAACAAATAGGCTCCTTCTTCACCCTGTGCATGCTGTGTCATTCTAATGCTTCCTTTTGGAGAAAGACTTTTCTGAGCTGATTCAGATAGAGACAGAATATACTTGGCCATTTCACGGGTTTCCTCCATGCTATGCTGGGGATGTCCAGCCATGATTTTCTCTCCCCAAACGCCATTTCCTCCACTGATGATTTTACCCGCCAGGTATTCTACCGCCTTGGGATCATTGGCATATTTAGCAGCTACCATTTCATAACTGGGACCTACAGATTTGAGCTTTTGAGCATGGCAGGAAGAACAATCACTGTTAGCCACCAGCTGTTTCCCTTTCAGGTAAGCCAGTTTGGACAGATTGTTCAGGTCTGGATCTCCCAGTACCACCTCCAGGTCATTGCCATCGCTTACATAAGCAAACTGTATGTTGAGGTTTTGTGTATTAATCCCTGTACCAGCTTCATCTTCCGGGTCGGATACTGTTACCTCATATGATAGCGCATCATTACCCAGGTAGAAGTCAGAATTTCCAGTCAGGGCTATATCTATATCGGGTGCTTGATTCCCTGCTTTAATGGTAGTCCAGATAGATTCACTTTCCCCTTCTTTATCTATGGCCCTCATTCGCACCTTATACATCCCCGCCTGCTCAAAGGTGAAACTGGTATTCTTTCCAGTAGCTTGGACTACAGTAGAATCAGTAAAGAACCACTCATATATAAGGGTATCATCCTCATCATAGTCAAAGGAACCATCTGCTGAAAAGTCTACTGTCAGCGGAAGAGCTCCTACCTGCTGGCTTGCGGAAACGGCAGGTACAGGTAGACGATTTCCATTGGCGTATTCTATTTTTGAGAGACGAGCTCTGGGATTATTCATAAAGTAGTTCTGACCATACTCCAGCACATACATGGCGCCGTCAGGCCCAAACTCCATTTCTATGGGTTTCACGAATCTTTCTTCAGGCAGGAAGTCCTCTATCTTCATCAGGTCTCCATTCTCGTCCATGCTTACGACCTTAACCCAGCTTCTGGCCCACTCATAAATGAATAGCTTGCCTTCAAAATATTTGGGGAACTTGACGTTAGAACCCTTATAAGAAGCTTTCTGATAGTAGATAGGGCCTGCCATAGCACTGTTAGACCCAGCTCCCAGCATGGGGAAGTCGTTAGAAGGAGCCTTAGGATACCATATGTAGGCGCCTCTGGCTTCTGGTAGTTGTTGGGCTCCAGTATTATTGGGAGAATTATTGGTGACCTGCATGGGATCAAAGGGGGCTCCTATCCTATCCCCCACAAAGTTTCTATCGAAATAAGGCTTATTGTTTCCTATGAAATAAGGCCATCCATAAAATCCGGGTGTTCTGGCCTGGTTCCATTCATCATAACTTTGAGGCCCAAACTTACCGTCTTCAGCTACATCTGGTCCCACATCTCCCCAATACACAAAGCCTGTCTTGTCATCTACGGAGATTCGGAAGGGATTTCTGGCACCCATCACATAAATCTCTGGTGCACCCTCAGATCCATCTTTTGGAAAGAGGTTTCCATCCGGGATGGTATAATGCCCAAAGGGATGAGGTTTGATTCGGAGAATTTTCCCTCTGAGATCATGCGTATTGGAAGAAGACTTCTGTGCATCGAAGGGCCCTCTGCCTGGACGTTCATCTATGGGTGTAAATCCATCTGATTCTTTAGAACTGGTATTATCTCCGGTTGACAGGTATAGATATCCCTGCTCGTCAAAGGTGACTGATCCACCGGAATGGCAACAGGTTTCTCTCTGAACAGGTACTTTCAGCATGACCTTCTCTGAGGCCAGATTGATAGAATCTGTTCCGAACATGGTGAAGCGGGAAAGGTATTGTTCTGTAGTCTCGCAGGGAGGAGAATAATAAAGGTA
>JBCDBC010000743.1:0-3698 GCA_039184535.1 Bacteroidota bacterium
CGTAGGAGTTTCCCATTGTCAGAATGAAATGAAATCTAATCAAATCCTGGCAGGTGATAGCCAAGTTGACTATAAAGAATCCCAAAAGGAAAGTTTGGCCCAGTCCGGAAAAGAAAAAGTGAAGGAAGCCATAGAGAATTTCTCTTGGATACTTTCTAACAAGGGAAGCATATGTCATGTAGGCTGTATTAGCCCACAAAGGTGTAGAAAAATACCAAGATCAGGAAGAGAAAAAACTTATCGAAATGCTTATTAGCACAGGGTTTAATCCCAGAGCTAACAAGGGTATATTGGCAGAGAAATTGTATTAGTAAATTGATGACCTACTCTTCCAAAATGAAAGCATCACTACTTTTTATTTCTTGTTTCTTTACACTTTACTCCGGAATATCACAAGATCACCTGACTGCCTTTCAAGACCCACTAATTGCAACCGTTTATTTCGAGAGAATCTTTGAAAATGATACTGTTAGTATTTGGCTGGAAAGTCAATTGATAGCAGAGGATATTATCTTGAAAGAGGTTGCCGTCCATGGAACGACTCATACCTATATTAAGCTGTCAGAGTATTTTGGGTCTTACGCAATCTATGATCTTAACCATTTGAACCCTGATACTAGAAGAATAGAGTCCTACGAGAGTCTTGTTCTTATGCCCTATTTATTCTCGCAAAACAAAATAAGATTAAGCCTCCAAATCAACAGTAAAAAGGTAAACATAAACATTCAAGTGAAGGATAAACATATTTTCCTTACAAGAATCCCATATGACATCTTGGACGATAGAACCAGAAGTCCTGAATTTAAAATTGAATACTCTAGGAATCACCCTGTGTACAGATGAAACCAAAGGCTCCTATTTCTTAATAAACTTCCTGCTACTCGTTCTCCCATCAGATTCGACTCTCACCGTGTATACACCTTCAGGATACCTACTGACAGGTAAGTCTATCTCAGATACTAGCTCTATCTCTCTTCTAATGAGGGCTTGGCCTAAAGAATTCAATACAGTGATGGTGGCAGAAGGCAGCACTTTCCCGAATTCTAAACTTACTCGCTGACTAGCTGGATTAGGGTAGAGTGTTAGGTTCTCACTTGAGAGAAGCTCATCATTGCTAACAGTGATATTCGATACCCTAGCGAGTAGCCATGCTTGGGGATCAAAGCGGAGGGATTCTGCCTGAAAGTCTATGTTCACCGCAAAGGTTTGTCGCTTTTGAGTGTGGTTAAGTACTAGCACCGTATCCTCAGCGGCCCAAACAGCTCGGATAGGAACCGGCATCTCAAAGAAATCTACACTTGGGTGAGAGGTAACCTGATCGAGGGTAATGTATAAGGTGGAGCCATCCTGGTTCCAAGTCACCTCATAAGTAGGGTATCCTTCTCCATACACCCAATCAGCAAAAAACTCTGTCAGGTCTATGCCGCTGGCTTCCTCCAGATGTCTTTGTAAGTCCGGGGTTTTAGCATAACCAAAGTTCAACTTGGGATCTTTGAGAAAATTCCTACATGCCTGGAAGAATACATCATCTCCTACCACCCACCTCAGCATGTGAAGCACGAAGCCTGCTTTGCGGTAAGAGAGTCGGCCATTGAAGATACGGAAGACGTTGGTGGTGTCATACACATAGACTGAGCCGCCATCCTGTTGGGTAACAAAATCTATGGTGGACTGCTTCCAGAAGTCAAAGTTGGTTTCTGAGAAGATAAACTCGTCTGTGAGTGCAGCTAGGTAAGTAGCAAAACCTTCATTTAGCCAGATGTCCTGCCAACTTCCGCAAGTAACCTGATTCCCAAACCACTGATGAGCCAGCTCGTGCGCGATGAGACCATTGGTGTAATCTCCCATAGAACTCATGGTTTGGTGCTCCATCCCACCTGGTCGGCTAAAGGACGCATGTCCATATTTCTCCTCCACAAATGGATATTCTCCAAAAAGAGAATCAAATAGCTGTATCATAGGGACGGTCTTGTCCGTCTGAATCTTCACATTGGGGAACTGGTTTTTGTACACCCAATTCAGGATGGGCACAGACTTATTTCTCAAGGGGAGAAAAGCTACATCCTCATATCTCTCATATTCTGCTATAGCAAAGGAAATTAGATAAGCGGTCAGCGGATATCTATGTCTCCAATGAAAAAGAGTATTGCCATTTCCTAAATCCTCCTCCTTAATCAGCAGTCCATTAGAAGCGGCATGAAAAGGCTGAGGCGTTTCTATGATGACATCTATAGAGTCTATTTTATCATTCAGGCTTTGTTTACAGGGCCACCACTCCTTGGCGCCATAAGGCTCAGACAATGTCCATAGCACTGGATCTCCCGCATAGGTATCCTGCACAAATGAGCCAAAACCGGTATTAGAAGGTTCTCCCTGATAAGTAATACTGACAGAATCAAGGCTTCCAGCAGTGAGATTAGTTCCCAAATCTACCCTGAGAATATCTCCCCCTTCCTGCTCAAAATTGACCTTACTTCCTCTGAAAATGATCTCATCCACTTGCATGTCAGTATTCAAGTCGAAATAGACCACAGGCAATTGATCCCGAACAACCTTGAAATAAGTTGTTACAGTTCCCTGAATATAATATTGATTGGGGTCAAGCTTCCACTCAAATCTATGATAAGTAATGTCATAGTCTGTCCTCCAGGGATCATTATTAGTTCCCCTTGTTCCGAACGTATGTATGTGTGGGCGCATTTCATGATGGGCTATCTTACAGATTTCATCATGCTGAAACTGAGCATTCACACTAAATGGAAGAATGGCAATACCAATAAGCAGAATGAAGAGGGGAAATTTATTCATATAAGGATAACGTAATAAGCCCACATTAACATCTAATGTGCAACTACGCACTTTACCCTAAAGAGATGAAGTGAGTTTAGGAGAATTTACTTCATTCCTAAAAAATGAGTCAATCGAGACTGGAGTTTCATCGGACAGAAGTCCGAAGTTAAGCCTTCGACAAGCAGGAGCTTGTCGAACCTCCATTGGAAATTGAACAAGCTCCTGCTTGTTCAACATTCAAGTTAAAGACTCCTGTCTTTCCAATAACAACAAGAGAATGAGCTAATCAAATATTAGACTCTATCATTCTTAAAAATGATTCTACTTACTCATATCTCAATGCTTTTACCGGATTCTGATTAGCCACCTTCAATGTATGGTACATCATGGTCAGCCATGCTACTCCCAGACAGATTATAATAGAGAAAATGAAGGTAAACCAAGAGATGTCCATTTTATAGGTAAAGTCCTCCAACCAGAGATGTATACTTATGTAGGCTATGGGGATAGCAAATAGTAAGGAGAGTACCACCCACTTCAATAAATCCCTGCTAAGAAGTACAAGCAGGTTATTCATATTGGCACCTAGTATCTTCCTAATTCCTACTTCTTTGGTTCTTTGCTCTGTGGTAAAAGCTGTTAAGCCTAATAGCCCCAAGCAGGCGATCAGAATAGCCAAAGAGGAGAAAATATTCATGATCTTTGATAGAAGGGTTTCAGCCATGAAGCTGCTGGCATAGGCTTCATCCACAAAGAAATAGTCAAAGCCTGTTCCTCCTACTAAGGCCTGCCAACTGCTCTCCACTTCCTCCAAAGTAGTCCTGACCTGCTCACTACTAAGGCTTTCAGACAGCCTGATAGCTACCATCCTTTCATCAAAGGCGTACAGTTCACTTTCCAGGTTGAAC
>JBCDBC010000744.1:0-3694 GCA_039184535.1 Bacteroidota bacterium
CTGCTATCGTGGCTTATCTCATATTGCCACAGGGCTTGTCCTATTCCTACATACTCAAGCGGAATTCCTGCAATAGGCTTCTCCCATTCTTCAAAAGGGACTAGAACTGTATGCAAAGAAAAATTTAACTATAAAGTAATAATCTTGCCTCAGATGGAAGAGGGGAAGAGTTGATTTCCTAACTCTGCAATTTTATACTACTTTCGGACCATTAACAGGATGGTTTGAAACGATTAGCTCGAATTTTCCCCCTGCTTGAAAGCCTGGAAGGATATACTAGTTCTGACTTTAGAAATGATCTTATCGCCGGTTTGACTGTGGGTATTATGCTGGTTCCACAAGGAATGGCATATGCTTATCTGGCAGGGCTTCCCCCTATTTATGGCCTTTACGGCGGACTGGTCCCACTGTTCATTTATGCCCTGTTTGGGACATCCAGACAGCTTTCTATTGGGCCGGTAGCCATCTCAGTGATTCTTGTCTTGGCAGGCGTAAGTCAGTTCGCTACCCCTGAAACGCCCGAATATATTTCTCTTGTGATCCTCTGCGGCCTGATGATAGGTATATGCCAGATTCTCTTTAGCCTCTTACGGCTAGGGTTTTTGGTCAAGCTCCTTTCACATCCCGTTATCGCAGGCTTCACCTCTGCAGCTGCTGTCATCATAGCCGTAAGCCAACTGAAGGATGTGCTAGGATTTGACATCCCTCGATACAGTTACATCCACCAGACGATTAGCTACGCATGGAACCACATGGGAGAAACCAATATTCTCTCTGTCATTTTTAGCGTGGTCTCTCTTGGGACTATGCTAGCCCTCAGAAAGGTAAACCGGGCTATTCCGAGTGCCCTGATTGTGGTGGTAGTGGGGACACTACTGAGTTGGGGACTAGGACTTGGTGAACAAGGACTAGCCATTATCAGAGATGTCCCTGCAGGTCTACCTTCATTTGAGATACCTAATCTGGAATGGGCTAATATGAAAATGCTGCTCCCAGTCGTGCTAACCGTAACCGTCATCGGAATCGTAGAAAGCATAGGGATTGCCAAAGCCCTGGAAGCCAAACACAAATCCTACAAAATCAGGCCTAATCAAGAGCTTTTTGCCTTAGGATTTTCCAAACTGCTAGGTAGTTTCTTTCAGTCTTTACCTACATCAGGAAGCTTCTCCCGTTCTGCTATCAATAATGAAGCCGGTGCCAAAACGGGCATAGCATCTATGATTACAGCTTCTTTGATTCTACTGGTCCTTCTATTTTTGACCTCTGCCTTTTACCATCTCCCCAAGGCTATCCTTGCGGCCATTATCCTATTAGCCGTCAGGAGTTTATTTGAGTGGAAGGAAGCTATCCACCTATGGCAGATAAGCAAAAGAGATTTTTGGGTGATGATCATCACCTTTCTGGGAACCCTTGTCCTAGGAATAGAACCGGGCGTATTACTGGGTGTCTTCATCTCTCTTTCTCTAGTAATTTTCCGAACAGGCAGAAAAAATCCAGGTCTTATCTCTGGCCTGGCGAGTAAAGGAATCCTTAGTCAGGAAGTTCATTCTGACACCCTCATCTTACAGTTCAATCAGCAGCTCTACTTTGCCAACTCAGAATATTATTTAGAAGAGGTACAGAAAGCGGTAGAACAGCAATCCGATCAGCTCTCAAAGGTAGTCCTGGATGGAAGTAATATCTATGATATTGACAGCAGTGGCCTAGAAACTATCCGCGAAATTCACAACTTACTAAGCAGTAGAAAGCTCACGCTAAGGCTTAATGGATTTCATGAGAAATGGAAAGAGCAACTTGAAAGTCAGTTACTACATGTTTATGGTTAAGATTATTCTTGGCAAACTGCCTTTTGTCATTTCCTTCTTTCATTTTTCGTTGTACTTATTAAATATCGAGGGGAAATAAGTTGGGATTCCTTTACAGGAAGAGTAACTTTGGATAATGTTCTACGAATCAAACTATTCGCATGACAAGCCAAAAGCTGTATAAAAACCTAAAACCTGCCGCATTAATAGAGAGAAGTTTAATCAAGGGCCTTGGAAACTTAAGTAGTTCCGGGGCCCTTGTGGTTAAAACCGGAAAGTTCACAGGGCGCTCCCCTAAAGATCGCTTCATCGTCAAAGATAGCTTAACAGAGAATGCTGTGGACTGGGGAGACATTAATCTCCCTATCAGTCAGGAAAGCTTCCAAATGCTCCTTGACAAGACTAAGTCTTATAAAGACTCTCTGGATGAGGTCTATATGATGGATGCCTATGCAGGTGCGAGTAAGAAGTACCAGCTGAAAGTGCGAGTATTTACAGAATACCCCTGGCAAAGCTTATTTGTCTACAATATGTTTCTAAGGCCCACCACCAAAATGATGGAAACCTATTCCCCAGACTGGACGGTGTATGCTTTCCCAGGTGTGTTAGCAGATCCTGCTGTTCATGGTACCCGCCAGGAAAACTATTCCATCATCAACTTTACTGAAAAAACCGTCATCATAGGAGGAACTGCCTACACAGGAGAAATTAAAAAAGGGATATTCTCAGTCCTGAATTTTCTTCTCCCCACGGAGAAAGAGGTCCTCTCTATGCACTGCTCTGCCAATGTAGGCGGTGAAGGGGATACGGCCCTCTTCTTTGGCTTGTCAGGTACAGGTAAAACCACTTTGTCTAATGACCCTGAAAGACGCCTCATAGGAGATGATGAGCATGGCTGGTCTAAGGAAAATGTTTTCAACTTTGAAGGAGGGTGTTATGCCAAGACCATTGATCTTTCTGATACCAAAGAACCTCAAATTTTTCAGGCAATTAGGTTCGGTGCTCTTCTGGAGAATGTAGGATTTGAAGGGGATGGGGTAACCGTAAACTATGAAGATGTATCTATCACCCAAAATACGCGTGTTAGCTACCCTATATACCATATAGACAACATCATGTACAAGTCTAGAGGGGATGTGCCAGAACACATCTTCTTCCTGACATGTGATGCATTTGGTGTACTTCCCCCTATTTCCAAACTGACACCAGATCAGGCTATGTATCACTTTATGAGTGGATATACAGCCAAGATAGCCGGTACTGAGGAGGGAATCACGGAACCTCAGGATACTTTCTCAGCCTGTTTTGGAGCACCTTTCTTACCCCTACACCCGTCCAAGTACGCAGAAATGCTAGGTAAAAAACTGGCTCAGGGATCTGATAGTGAGGATGGAAAAATTAACGTTTGGCTGGTGAATACAGGTTGGACCGGAGGTGCTTATGGAGATGGTTCCAGAATAGAGCTCTCCTTCACCAGAGCCATGGTGAAAGCCGCTCTAAAAGGGGAGTTAAATAAAGTCCCTTATCGTACGCTACCTATCTTTGGGTTAGAGATGCCTACCAAATGCCCAGACGTGCCTAATGCTATTCTCAACCCCAGAGATACCTGGAGAAATGAAGAGGATTATGACAGGGCAGCCCTGGATCTGGCTAACAGATTTGTGAAGAATTTTGAAAAATATGCAGATAAAACCGCTGCGAATATCATAGAAGCAGGGCCTAAAATTCCTGCGCTTAGTTAAACCTTTTCTTAAGAAAAACGTTTCTAAACCCCTGATTCATTGTAGATCAGGGGTTTTCTGCTTTAGCAGTTGAGCACTTCTCACATTAACAATCCCCTTATGGAAACACATACCATAGACATCACCTACCAACAACTCTCAATAGAA
>JBCDBC010000745.1:0-3692 GCA_039184535.1 Bacteroidota bacterium
AACATTTTGGGGACCACCTCCGTGTCAATTCTCACTACTACCTCAGCTGCTTCCAGCTTCTCATACATATCTTCTACGGATTTAGCAGTAGCAACAGCCTCCATTTGGCTAGCCTGTGCCCCCATGGTTCCCTCAAAAAAGTCCATGCTGGGTTGGGTATACTGACGGTTCATGAGCCAGGAATCCCTAGGCATGATCCAGCTAATCTTGTCTGGATTAGTTCCATTCTCAAGTAAGTACAAACAGGCATCTATCCCTGTTTTCCCACCACCTACTATCACAAACCCTTCAGGTTCTTCCTGAAGGGTTGCGAGTCCATTGATAGGCATGAACTGGACTCCTTCTGCTATCTCAAAATTTGGCGTATGAGTGGCCGGTACAGCAGCTTGGTAATAAGTAGTATCTACTACCTTTTTATTGACGGTGACTTCGTATTTCTCCCCAGTTTTCAGGGACTCAAACTTGTGGTCTCCCTTATAATCACATTCTGTGAAGTACTGTATTCTGCCTGATGGGAGGAAGGTTTCCTGCATGACAGCTTCATAGTAGGACTGAATTTGGTCCAGGTTAGCAAGACTATGAAGGCCTTTATTCATCCCGGATTCATTGATAAGGCCATCACTTAATTCTCTGGAACTTACTCCGTAAAAGGTGGAAGGTTGGTGGAGGGTTACGAAGGGGTAAGCAAAATTCCAGTGTCCTCCAGGTTTAGTGTTTCTGTCAACAATGATGATTGTATCCTCCGTGGTTTCTGAGAGTAGTGTATCCACAAAGGCCATGGCTGTAGCACCGCAGCCAATCACAAGGTAGTCCGTTTGAAGCATGTAAGCGAGATATTATGTCATTCTAGTTCCTGACAATATCCGAAGATTTTTGGGGAATTCTAGAAATTTACTTCAGGCCTTTAAGGAATAGTACGAAATACTTCATTTATTAGGAGAATACATGAAGTAATATCTCACATACCATACTCTCATCAATAATTTATGAAGTTTCTGCATAGCCGTTTATCAACCTTTTTTCAGAAAGTACTACCCGTTTTCTGTGCCATTTCTTTCCTGCTTTTATTATCCTCATGTAGTGAGGATGAGCAGGATATAGTATCGGAACCTGTAGAAGAGAAAGAATGGCTGGATTGTGCTGATAAAACTATGCCCAAGCCCAGAGATGTAGTCTCAGTCATCTATGTAGAGGTCAACAGCTATGATATGCGGAACGTAATGGCCTATTCACACCCGGATGGCGAACCTTTCTTCAATATTGCAAATATTTTTGCAGCCAATATTAATTATGATGTTAATCAGGACAAGGCTGTCCTTTTCTTCAACCCGAATGTAGAACGGGTATTGGAGAATAAGCAAATGTATGTTGAGCCTTTGCAAGAGAAAGGGATTAAGGTTCTTCTTTCTGTACTGGGTAATCATCAGGGAGTAGGAATAGCAAATTTCGAGACTGCTGAAAAGGCTGCTGACTTTGCTAAACAAGTAGCAGATGCTGTGGACAAATATGATCTGGATGGGGTAGACCTGGATGATGAGTTTTCAAAATATGGAACCAATGGTCAGCCAGAGGTGAATTCGGAGTCCCTCCTATGGTTGTTAGAAGCATTACGCAACCTTATGCCTGATAAACTGATAAGCTATTACAGAATAGGGCCTTCCAGTGAGTTTTTGAACGTAAATGGGAAAGAAGCGGGTAACTATATTGATTATTCATATCAGCCCTATTATGGAAGGTATAATGCCGGTATAACTGTATCGGGACTTTGTAATGCTAGAATTTCTGCTTCAGCTATTAATGTGCGAGAGAATCCTCTGTTTCAAGCAATCGACTTTGCTAGAAGGACAAAGGCGGATCAGTTTGGGGCCTATATGATGTACAACCTGGATGGGATAGATCGGGCTGACTATTTTAGCCAGATATCTACTATACTGTATGAGCAGGAGGTGATGCTAACAGAGAAATTATATTAGTCGAATTTAGCCCTTCTTCTATGGATTATATATGACGTACCTCCATAAAAAGGGATTGCCTCAATACGTTCATTTCTGTACGTAAGCCTTCTTTAAAAATGGATTCGGAGAATAGGCAACTTTTTAGATTCTTAAGGTGTGAAATCATTGTTAGCTACTCTCTTTGTCTCCCTGGCAATCTTTAGTTATCAAGCACAAGCCCAAACCGACGAGATTAATATTTCCGCAGCCTTTACCAATTTCATTGACCTAAGAGTGACTGGAGGGGCAAGTGTATAATTTAACTTTACTACCATTACGCATTATCAGCAAGGGATTGTAAATGATAATGCCAGCTCCTTTGAAATAGCCTCATCTACTGATTTTGAGGTCTTTGCCAGCTTTACCCCCTTTGTAAGTCCAGGAGGAGATGAAGTAGATCAGAAGAATCTAACCTACCTGCTGGTTGTACCCTCTACTAGACAATCTGAAGAAGGTAACCGTTGGAATTTTGGTACTCCTCAGGTAGACATAAGACCTAAGGGTACCTACAAAAGCTGGTACCATTCAGGGGCATATCACGCAGATGAAACTGAAATAAAACTACTGGAACCGGGCACTTCAGGAAATGCGGGATCCTATGAGGATAATCAGTTCGGTATCATATGGAGACTCGGATATAATCCTCATACTTCCAAGCTAGGTATGTCAACTATGCTGGACCAGAATATTGCTCCAGGTACTTACTCCACTACACTTACGCTTACAGCACAGGCCATAGCATTATAATCAGCCCCATAGAACCTACAAGTGAAGCTCATTAAACGTTTGCCAATATATATGAAGCAGTTCTGTCAATTCTTATTGTTCACCCTTTTGCTTGTCAATCTTAAAGCTCAGTCTGACGAAATCAACATCTCAGCAGCCTTTACCAATTTTATTGACCTCAGGGTAGTGGGTGGGGCCAGTATTCAGTTTAATTTTACGACCATTTCTCACTATCAAAATGGCATAGTGAATAATCAGGGAAGTACCATTGAAATTGCTTCCTCTACTAACTTTGATGTTTATGCCAGCTTTACCCCTTTTGTTAATGCAGGTGGTGATGAAATAGATCAAAGAAACCTTACCTATCTCATCCATGTGGCTCCTTCAAGAGCGAGTGAAAAAGGAACAAAATGGGATTTTGGAGACCCCCAGGAGAATATTAGGGTGGCTGGAACCACCAATGGCAGATTGCATTCAGCGGGCTTCTATGCAGAACAGGCTGAGGTGAAAATTCTAGAATCTGGTCCTGAGGGGAATGCAGGCTCCTATGAGGAAAACCAGTTTGGGATCTGGTGGCGACTTGGGTACAGGTCCCATACATCCAAAATAGGATTACCTCCACTATTGGATCAGAATATAGCGCCGGGAACCTACACCACTACCATGACGCTTACAGCTATGCCTGTAGCATTGTAGAGGCTTAGGCTGGATAATTCTCCGGAAATAATTCCCGCTCTACCAGTTCTATGATGGTATGTAGGATGATCATATGGATCTCCTGAATACGGTCAGAGGTAGTGCCGGGAATGATCCATTCTATATCCCCAATACCTTTTAGCTTACCACCAGACTTCCCCAGTAGGTTGATAACCTTCATGCCTCTTTCCTGAGCTGCTTCCACCGATTTGATGATATTGGCTGAATTTCCACTGGTAGAAAGAGCTATGAGAACATCTCCTTTCTGACCAAATG
>JBCDBC010000746.1:0-3691 GCA_039184535.1 Bacteroidota bacterium
AAGATATCTCATGGGTAGTTACAATTTTCAACAGATTGAGAAGAAATGGCAGAAGTATTGGAAGGATAACAGATCCTTCGTAGCAGAGAAAAAATCTGACCTTCCCAAGTATTACGTACTTGATATGTTCCCTTACCCTTCCGGTGCAGGATTGCACGTAGGACATCCACTAGGGTACATAGCCACTGACATTATCGCCAGGTATAAACGTCAGAAAGGATTCAATGTCCTTCACCCTATGGGATTTGATGCTTTTGGACTACCTGCAGAGCAGTACGCCATCAAAACAGGTATTCATCCAGCAGAGACTACCGATAAGAACACCGTGCGCTATTTAGAGCAGATGGAAATGTTAGGTTTCTATCATGACCCGGATACAGCTTTCAGAACCTCTGATCCAGATTACTATAAGTGGACACAGTGGGTATTCATGAAGATGTTCGAGCACTGGTATGACAAAAAGATTGAAAAAGCCCGCTTGATCACGGAATTAGAGGCACACTTTGAGGCGAAGGGAAACGTAGGCATAGAAGCTGCCACCGCCTATTCCGGAAACTTTACAGCAGAGGCTTGGAAGGGGTATTCTCCCAAAGAAAAGGGAGATATTCTGATGGCTTACCGTATAGCCTACACAGATCAGATCACTGTGAACTGGTGTCCGGGCTTAGGGACGGTATTGGCAGATGCGGAGGTGAAAGATGGTAGATCAGAGAGGGGAAACTTCCCTGTAGAGCGTAAGCTCATGAAGCAGTGGATGTTGAGAATCACCGCCTACTCAGATAGATTGTTGGCTGACTTGGAGAAGCTCGAATGGTCAGATGCTGTTAAATCCATGCAGAGAAACTGGATTGGGAGATCTGAAGGAGCTTCTATTGTGTATGATGTGGATGGTGTGGAGGATCAGTTGGAAGTATTTACTACCCGTCCCGACACTATTTATGGAAATACCTTTATGGTGGTAGCACCTGAGCATCCTATCATAGAGAAGATCTGCACAGCTGAACAGAAGGAGGAAGTAGACAAGTATATAGATTGGGCCGTTAACAGGTCTGAGAGAGACAGAATAGCAGACACCAAAAAGACCGGTGTATGGACAGGTGGTTATGCCATCCATCCTTTAAATGGGACTAAGCTTCCTATCTGGATCTCAGATTATGTGGTGATCACCTATGGTACAGGTGCTATAATGGCTGTGCCTGCGCATGACCAGAGGGACTTTGAGTTTGCTCACAAGTTTGATATCCCCATCATAGAAGTGATTTCCGGTGGAGACCTTTCCAAGGAGGCCTATATCTCTAAAGACGGGATCATGATAAACTCAGACTTTGTGAACGGAATGACTGCCAGAGAGGCCATTCCATTAGTCGTCAAAAAGTTTGAGGAAATAGGAAGAGGTACCGGACGGGTAACTTATAAGCAAAGAGATGTAGTCTGGTCTCGCCAAAGATACTGGGGAGAGCCTACGCCCATCTACTATAAAGATGAGGTAGCCTATGCTATAGATGAGTCAGAATTGCCACTGGTACTTCCTGATGTGGAGAGCTACAAGCCTTCTGAAACGGGAGAACCTCCTCTTAGCCGCGCAGGAGACTGGGTAAACTATCCGGGTGGTGGAACCAGAGACTTGAATACTATGCCAGGCTGGGCGGGTTCCAGTTGGTATTTCTTCAGATATCCAGATCCTTTCAATGAGAAAGAGTTAGTGGATCCCTCTGTAGAGAAGTATTGGTTACCAGTAGACTTATATGTGGGAGGTACAGAGCATGCCGTACTTCACTTGATGTATGCCCGCTTCTGGACCAAGTTCATGTATGATATAGACGTAGTATCCGTAGAAGAGCCTTTCACCAAATTGGTAAATCAGGGTAAAATCCAGGGCGTTTCCAAAATTGCATATAGAGATAATGAAAGTGGTGAGTTTGTATCTGCTGATTTGATCTCGGAAGAAGAGAAAGATAAGTATGCCGAAATTCATGTGGACATAAGCCTTGTACAGGATCATTCTTTAGATACTGAAGGCTTTATGAAGTGGACTCGCCAGGAAGGCCTCGTCTTTAAAACCAATGCCGATGGGGAGTTTATAACTATCAGCAGAGCAGAAAAAATGTCTAAGTCATTGTATAACACAGTGGCTCCTGATGTGATCTGCGAGCAGTACGGAGCTGACACCTTGAGAATGTTTGAAATGTTCCTCGGCCCTATAGAAATGGAGAAGCCCTGGAGTACAGAAAGCATTAATGGAGTATTCACCTTCCTCAAGAAGATCCATAACCTCTATTTCGACCAGGATGGTAATTCTTTGGTTACAGAGGGAGAGCCTACTAAGGAAGAGCTTAAGTTTCTCCATCAGACCATTAAAAAGACAGAGGAGGGTATAGACAGATTGGCTTTCAATGTATGTATTCCAGCTTTCATGGTGTTCGAGAAAGAGCTTAAACGCTTGAAGTGTAGAAAGAGAGCCATTCTTGAGTCTTTCGCCATCATCATGAGTCCCTTTGCCCCCCATCTTTGTGAGGAGATCTGGGAGTCTATGGGCCATAAGGAAAGCATACTGGAAGCTAGATTCCCTAAATGGGAGGCAGAATTGATCAAGGAAGAGCAGATTCAATACCCTGTTCAGATCAATGGAAAGGTAAGATTCAAGCTTGCTGTAGATGCTGATATGAGTAAAGAGTTAGTGGAAGAGAAAGCGCTTTCTGATCCTAATGCACAGAAGTGGTTAGAAGGGAAAAGTCCCCGTAAAGTCATTGTAGTGCCAGGCAGAATCGTGAATATCGTTCTCTAAGCTGATACAACATTCGACCTTAATACGTCGCAGGCTTTCTTCATTGAAGCTCTGCGACCTTCTTTTTTCTCTGCCCCTGTAAGGAGGGTCAAGGATATCCTTTCAGGGAGTATAGTATTTCTAAAAATATATGTTATTTTTACTATATAAACTTTAGTCTGAACACATGCTTCAGCCAGACTCCATCACCAGGGCTCAGTGGGTTAGTGCATATAACCTGGCACTAGACCTATTGTCTTTATCTCCCTGGAATTGGATGTTTGATGTAGATGTGTTTGGGGTCCAGCACCCGGACTCAGGAGAGACAGGATACTGCTCTATTAAAGGTTCAGGCAAGGCCAAACATGTAGGCTTCTATCTATTTAAAGGAGAACATGGCCTTTCCAGTTATGAACTTCTTTACGAGAAAGAGTACGACCATTTAGTAGAAAACGATAATATCTTCTACTTGGATAGCCTGGTACTAACCTATCTGCCCTTTGATCAGCTGGAACAGAAAGAGCAAGACCTGATTCACTCACTTGATCTATCTTCAAAGGACCATCCCCTATGGCCTGTTTTCCGGGATTATACACCAGGATGGCTTCCATGGATGCTTGAAACTTCTCACCAGATCAGTTGGATGATAGTGGGACTAGAGCAGACCCTGGAGGTAGCCCGCAGATTTAAAGACGACCAAAACATGCTTGACCACAGTGATGAGGGTGATGACCTTATCCTTATCCGTACTCCCAGACAGGAGCATGATAAGATCATTTGGCAGGATGTGTGGAAGCAGGTGGAGTCCCGGGAAGATCCGATTCCTCAAGTAGAGGTGAACCAATTATACTTAAAATCGAATACGGATAACCTAAATATAAAGAGAACAGACTGGATACTGGACATTTTCTTTTTCCCCAATCCTAT
>JBCDBC010000747.1:0-3687 GCA_039184535.1 Bacteroidota bacterium
ACTCAATCTAATGTGGAGCCCTTAGATCAGCTACAGTCCTATCCTTTGCCCAGATATAAATCAGGACATAACTTCGTTAGGCTGTTCAATTGGGTAAACAATATATACCTCGCAGGTAGATTCAAAAAGGAGTTTTCTGTTTCCCAGTCAGCTAAGAACTCATATGATCTCCAAAAAGAGCTAGCACTAAATTGGCATTACTCCATAAATCTAGGCAATTCTGTTTCTGCCAGATACCTTGCAA
Organism: Bacteroidota bacterium; assembly: GCA_039184535.1. Taxonomy (GTDB): domain Bacteria; phylum Bacteroidota; class Bacteroidia; order J057; family J057; genus JBCBKZ01. The sequence goes on from JBCDBC010000747.1 coordinate 245, forward strand.
ACCTGGATTATTCTGAAGGCTACCTGTATCAGTGGATTAAACTTGCCAATGAACTACCAGAGGTTACTTGCGGTGTCATATCTTTATGGCCACAAACAGTGCTTCAGGACCCTGATGCTGGTTACCAAACTCCTTATGTCAGAAGGCAGGATCTGCCAGATGAATACTACCTCAGAAATGAGGCAGGAGAATTTCTGAGTTGGAATGGGGGGAAGTTTACAGGCACAAAGTATATAAGTTCTTCTGCACCAGGTAAGCTGTTTAAAAATGATGGGAAAGCCCAAAATGCATATATGGAAAACCTGATAAGCAGGCTTACCAGACCCCTTAACTGGATTAATGAAAATGGAGAAGTATTCCCCTACCCTTATAAGGAATCAATTCTGGAATTAGATAGTGATGCTATTAAAGAGAAAGGGAAGCTAAAATTTAGTGATTGGGATAGCTACCAAGCTTATAAAAAGACTTCATTTAGGAAATATTATAGGGATCAAATACTGAAGGGATCCGTGAAGCCAAGTAAAACTATTTTTACCTGGTACGGAGTGGATGGAGGGGATACTCCTACTAATCGGTTTAAGTGGACAGAGGCCAAAAAAATACTTACTCCTATAAACGGTAATTACCTTTCTACTACAGATTTTTATCCCCTGGAACCCAAGTTTTGGAAGACTGGTGCAGGAGCTTGGCATGGTTGGGATTGGATGGAGAAAACGAGAAAAGTCGAAATCATGGATGGAGATCATTTATGTTCTCCCTTCATAGCGGCAGGTTGGAGTAAGGACCCAACGCGCAATATTAGGCCAAGCCAATGGTTAGGCTTATTGAAGAATCTGACAGTGATTGGCGCTGAATTTTTCTATGTAGGGTTCTTTAATGAGAGTGCAGGAGATAACTATCCAGACCCAAGAAATTATGTGTGGCAGTTGGCGGTCCCCTCTTATGCTCAGGCTGTATCTACCTATTTCAGTGAAATCTTAAGAGAAGGAAAGCTATTAGAAAGTACAAATGGAGAGCCTATTATCCGGCACTGGGTTGGAGACCCAAGGGTGGTGGTGACTATACGGAAACATACTTCAAAAAATCTTTATGCTATAGCGGCCAGCTTAAACCCAAATACAAATGCTCCTGATAATGTTGAAGATCAGAAAATAGTGTATGTATCCATAGAGGGAGAAGAAGTGGCTATTACGGTCAGAAAACAAGGAAGTGTCTATGTATTAGATAGAACCAATAAAGAGAGTCCTGTCTTTTGGCAACTGGATTCATGGCATGAAGCAGGACATCCTCTAAACTGGAACATAAATATGTCTTATGAGGCTGAAGTCTTTGATGAAGCAGCGAATATAGAGCGGGTCACTTACACCGCTAAAGACGTGAAGAGTTATTCAAAATTCAAGACATTGACCCTCTCTAACTCCAGCAACGCAATAGTAAGCTATGAGATCCCTGGCAGGAACTTCACCAATGGTTCTGCCTTGCTTACCCTCACTGCAGGAATGATGGAAACAGGGAGTGGGAATATCGAAATACAGATAAATGGAAAAACAGTAGGTGAACTTGAGATAAAAGGTGGACAAGCTAAATATGATGAGAATGGATATCCCTCTACCCAGGCATATTCTATTGTGCTTTCAGATCTCGGAAATTTGCCTTTTAAGTTGAGTGTTAAGTGTAATAAGTCTGGTCTACTACTGGATGACTTTGTTCTTTCTCCAGTAACAAGCCTATCAAAATAACGCAAGGGAAGTAGTATGAGAATAAGCCTGCTAACAGATGGTTTGTATCCTCTCAGCATTGGTGGAATGCAGAAGCATTCTACCTTACTTTGTCGTTATCTGTTAGCAGAGGGGCTAGAAGTAGATATCTATCATCCACACCCAGCACAAGATCAGGAGAGTCTTTTCTCTAGTCTGAACATTCCACCTAATAAAAAGGCAAATTTCTTCACCGTTCCTTTTCCCGCTATAACTTCTCTTCCAGGTCATTATTTTCTGGAATCCTTCCAGCACGCTAAAAGGATTGTCAGTGAATATCAAGAAAGGATTAGCCAGTCTGATCTAGTCTATGCTCAGGGGTTTACCGCCTGGTCATATTCCCGCTTAAGAAAGAAGAACCCCACTCTCCCCCCAATCATTGTCAATTTTCACGGGCTTGAAATGTACCAGTTGGCCTTTGGGTTAAAACAAAAGTTTATCCATCAAACTTATAAGCCCTTTATAAAAGAAAACCTGCTACTGGCAGATTATGCACAGTCCTTAGGAGGTCAGCTAAGCGGCATTTTGAAAAAGGTGGGTGTACCGGAGGGAAAAATCTTATCCCTGCCTATAGGAATTCCCGAATCCTGGTTGGTGGAAGAAGTAAAGTCTTCAGAGGGTAAAAGAAGATTTGTGTTTGTAGGACGTTATGAACGGAGAAAAGGGACAGAAGAACTTAGCCAGGTGATTCAAAATTTATCGGAAGAGGAAGAGTTTACCTTTGATTTTATAGGTAATATTCCAGAAGATAAGAGGATTAAGGCCCCTAATATCACCTATTGGGGCATGATAAAAGAAGAAGAGAATATCCAGCGTTTGTTAACAAAAGCGGATGTATTGGTATGCCCTTCTTATGCGGAAGGAATGCCTACAGTGATACTAGAGGGAATGGCTAGAGGCTGTGCCATTATAGCTACAGATGTGGGTGCGGTAAGTGAGGTAGTTGACCAGCAAGTGGGCTGGCTCATTGAAGCTGGAAATCCTGCTTTGTTGCAGGAGACAATGGTGGAAGCCATAAAGCTGAATCATCCTGTTCTTCTTCAGAAAAAACAACAGGCGCGTAAACGAATATCAGAAAAGTTTACCTGGGAAATTGTTATTAAAAATATGGTAAAAAGTTTTCAGGAAATTCTGCATCAATCCCCTAAAACATTAGCTAACATACCAAAGTGATCAAGTTTGTTAGAGAGTATAGATCCCTGTTTATCCATATGGCCATACTAGTGGTCTTGGGGATTATTTTTGCTCCACTCTCTAATATGTATTTGGTAATTCTGGGGTTATCATGGCTACAAAAGAGAAAAGACAAAGAGTTATTTATTCTGTTTCTCCTGATCCTTACGCTGGGGGATAGTAGGCTCATGATGCTCCAATTTATCAAAGGGCTGAGGCCTATCCTATTGATCATCCTTACCATAAGGACAGTTGGACTGGTTAGTTTCGGAAAGATAAAACTTGATCTTTCCTACTTCATGCTTCTTCCTTTCCTCTTCATTGCCTTACTGGGAGTCTTTAGAAGTCCTGTGGTGGTAGCTTCCCTCACAAGGATGTTTTCTTATGCCTTCTTCATTTTTATGGTCTTACATTATCTCCCATATCTAATGGAGAGATATGGGAAGCAGATGCTAATAGATATACTCAGATCAGGTATGCTCATTTTGGCATTAGGGCTGATATTTATAGTGC
>JBCDBC010000748.1:0-3687 GCA_039184535.1 Bacteroidota bacterium
CCAGTCCCGATTGGATATTTAACAATTGACCATCATTCAAATCCTGGAATCCTACTGTGATCAGGTAATCTCCTTTCTGAAGTCCTGATTCTATCACGATCTCATCTTTATAGTTTAGGCCTGTGCCTACTGAAGTTCTGTTAGCTCTCCACTTTCCTTCGCCGTCTTTAGAGGCAGTGTAGACAAAATCACTTTCATCTGATTTCTGTACCATGGAAATCGGAATCACCACCTGGTTCTTAAGGGCTTTGTCCTGAATAGCCATTTCTCCAAACATATTAGCCTTGAAGTCAGGATTGTTAGGAAGCTTTACTTCTACCGTAAAGGTCCTGTTGTTAGGATCTATGGACTGGCCAACTGCGCTGATGCGTGTCTTCAGGTTCTTATTGAGGGTAGGGAAGTAGATGTTTACAGAGTCTCCTCTTCCTACATTGGAAATATATAGTTCAGAAAGGTTAGCCTTTAAAGAAAGATCCCTTCCATTCACTATCCTAAACATAGGCATACCTGGAGAGGCCATTTCCCCTGTTTTGGGATTAACTGCATCTACGTATCCGTTGATAGGGGCACTCACTACAGTTAGTGCCAACTGTTCCTTTAAAGTCTTCTGTCTTTTTTGGAGGCCTTCCAGCTGATTTTTAGCTGTTAGGTACTGAACCTCTGTTCCAATCTCCTGCTCCCAAAGTCTCTTCTGCTTGTCATAAAGAATCTGGGCAAGTTCTATCTGGGTGTTCAGCTCATCCAGGCTAGCCTTCATGATGGCATCATCTATTTTGGCTAGTCTTTGGCCTCTTTTTACGTACTGTCCTTCCTTTACATAAATTCCGGTAATGCTGCCAGATGTGCTTGGGCTGACCATGATGTTTTGGTTGGACTCCACTATTCCCTGTACCTCCACATAGTGTGAGAAATTTTCTGTCTCTACTTCATCTATAGAAACCAGGGCTTGCTTCTCCTTATCTCTTAGCTCTGGATCCATTTCTGTAATTTCAGATTCCAGACCTGATATTTCCTCACTGATGGTGAGTAGTTGTGTTTTCAGTTCCTCCAGTTTGGCTTTTTTCTCTGCCAGGGTTGTGGGTTCTCCACTTCCACAGGCGGCCAGCAGGAGGCTTGTTAGTATGATGACTGCGGTAACTCTCATGTGTAGATGTATATGTTTTGTTTATTCTCTGTGATATTTTGATAAATCTCCTCTGGCTTTTTGCCAGTCCAGTCTGGCCAGGTAATATTCAAATAAGCCATTAACGTACTGGGCTTCTGATTCCTTCAGGGTATTCTCTGCATCATTTAGTTCCAGACTAGAGCCTACCCCTTCCTTATACTTTGTGGTGGCTATGTTGAACACCTTCTCTGCCAGGGCTTTATTTTTCTTGAGGGATTCAAGTGATTGCCAGGCATTCAGATAAGATCTATGAGAATTTTTTAATTCCATTCTGGTGGCATTCTCAAAATCCTCTAAGTCATTATCAATCTTCTTAATAGCAAGCTTGGACTGCTGGGCAAGACGGGATTTTCTAAATCCATCAAATATGGGGATGTTGAGCTGAAGCCCCACGGTCCCATTGGTATAGTTTACATCCAGGCTGTCAATATTGAAATCCCACTGCTTATTCCAACTGTAGTTAGCGAAAGCATACAAGCTAGGCAGGTGGCCCACCTGAAACCTTCTCATATTATAGGTTTCCAGTTCTCTTTGGGTTTGAAGAATTTGATACTCTACTCTCTGGCTCAGGTCAAACTCTTCCACTTTTTCCAGTTGAGGGGTTTCCGCAGCTCTTTCTGTACTTTCTGTTAGTAAAGTCAGCGGCTCTGTTACCGCCATGCCCATCTGGAACTTGAGAAGGTCTGTAGTAGTTTCTGAAAGTCTTTCAATTCTGCTCAACTGGATCTCCAGACTGTTGTGATTGATCTCCAGTCTCTCAGCGTCAATCTTTTCGGCAAACCCAGTTTCAAATAATACCTGGGTTTCCTTCCATAATTTGTCTACCCTGTCCAGGTTGGCACTAATGAGATCTTGTTGTGCTTTGGCGGAGAGTGCTTGATAATAGGCCTGAGAGACCCGGTAGGCTATTTCTTCCTGGGTTCTGTTGAGGCTTTTCTCAGATATTTCTACAAAGATCTTGGCTGCCCTGACACCAAGGAAAAAGGTCCCATCAAAGACCAACTGGTTGGCGGAAGCGCCCACAGTAGCCTGCCATGGCAGACCAAAGGTTACCTCACTTACGCCTCCATCAGGTCCTGGAAGCACAAAGACAGGTAGCGAAAAGTTATTTTGTACGCTTGCCTGTCCTTCTACTTGCGGGAGTCCTGTAATCAGGATTTCTCCCACCCGTTTCTCTGCTATGTATTCATCAAAACGCGCATTTTGAATGCTATTTTGATGTTCTAACGCATACTGTATGCAGTCTTCCAGGCTCATGCTTTGGGCAGAAAGCACGGACATGGACAGACAGCCAATAAGCGTCAGTAGCATGTGTGTGATGTTTCGATAAGGTATATGCATCTATGTTACGTGTGTTTGGTTTTGTACTATAATTACCCCGGAAGGGATTTTGACTTATATATTTTGTCGATGAATTTGATTCTCTCGTAGATCATAGTCTTTGAATGACGGTGGCATATCTCTCTAAATATTCTTCAAGTAGCCTTCTCCCCTTTTCAGTAACAATTCCATACAGATAGGTTTCAAACATCTGGATGTGTACCTGTCTGTAGTCAAATTTTCCGGGCGGGAAGAATTCCTCATCGAAGCCTACTTCTATTTGGGCAAGACGCATCCTGGTAATGATCTCTACATCCAGGCTAGGTCTGAACAGTCCTTCTTCAATTCCTTGTTGAAGGTTATGCCTTACCAGGCCTTCCAAAAAGTGTTTTTTGTGTTCTTCGAAAAGGTTCCAGGATTCAGGATAATATTTCTTTATCTCGTAAACTACCAGGGGATTTACCTCATTAAGGCCTCTGGTCATACACTGGACCAGCCTTACCAGTTCGTCTATGGCATTGACAGATTCTGCAGTAAGCTCTTTAATCTCCCTTTCATCTTCCTGCATATGAGCTTTGCTGACCTCATAGACCAACTTGCCCTTATTCTCGAAATATTGGTAAATCGTTTTCTTGGAGATGCCTAGGCCCTTCGCTATTTCATCAAGGGTAATGTTTTTTATACCCCATTTCATGAACAGCGAAGACGCCTGTTCAAGGATTCTTTCTCTCATCTTGGGTTACTCACTTTGGAAACTTTACTAGATTCCTCAGTTTCCATAACGACAAATGTGGGGAATGGTTCCATAAAAAGGAAGGTTTTTTTGCCATATTTCCAACAGATAAATTATAACGCTGTTAGAATTAAAAAATTTACGCTTTTCTGTTGTTTTAAAATCCTTCCTAAAGGGCATCTATAACGTTTACGTAAAACCTGAGAAAGAATGTCTAGGATATCCAGGGCATTTATAGATTCTTTTTTGCCTTTCTTGTCATTAAATTGAGCTGATATGTGGCTGGTTAGCAGTACATTATTTGTCTAAAGTTGTTAGAGGGGCATTACCTAGAATAGCTAAAATACAGATGGTTAGTTGGGTCCCGAATAGTCTGGCAGGGACAGTTGGCCCTAGCTATAACCCTTCTGACTCAAATTGAAAGTCATGCATAAATCCTACTACTTATTTTTTTCGCTAATGTGGTTAG
>JBCDBC010000749.1:0-3676 GCA_039184535.1 Bacteroidota bacterium
ATCTGATGACCATCCATAGCCAGTGGAAGAAGTTTTGTGTCATAGGTAATGGTAAGACGGGTATGGATGCCGTCCTCTTCCTTCTTGAGAAAGGTGTAGATCCGGATAACATTAGTTGGGTAGCCCCTAATGATGCATGGCTCTTTAATCGCTCACATACCTACATCCGACTTGTTACCAAGGAGTTGCTGACGCATGCAGACATCATGGTGAATGCTTCCAAGCCAGATGATGTATTTCTGGAAATGGAGAAGAGAGGCGGTATTTTAAGGTTAGATCAGGATATTCTCCCTACCAAATGGAGATGTGCTACCGTCAGTGAACCAGAACTCCATCAGCTCCAACGAATAGAGCACATTATCAGACAGGGCAGAGTCCAGAGAATCACCAAATCTGAAATCCAGCTCCAAAAGGGAACAGTCCCTTATGCAGAGGGGACCCTATTCGTGAATTGTACAGCTGACGGGCTTGCCAAAAGGACCCCCAAACCTATATTCTCAGGGAAAGAGATCACGCTACAGGCAGTTATCTTTTGTCAACAGGTCTTTAGTGCTGCCATTATTGCCAGGCTGGAGTTGGCAAGCCTTAGTGATAAACAGCGGAATAATGTTATCCCAGTGCCCCATCCGGAGGTTAAGGATGACTGGCCAGGTGTCTATTTTGCCTCCATTAGAAATCTTTTATGGCTGAATCGCTTTTTACCCTTATGGATGAGGAGATCCAGGCTTTTCTTCATGAGCTATGAGACACCTATGAAGTACTTAGCTTATTCTCTTAAAGCTGTAAGACTATTTTTGCCTCTTAGGCGTGCTGCCAAGAGAATGTCTTGAGGAAATCCTGATGACTTGAGAATTCTGAAAGTAGCTATATTTAGTGTGGTTGGTTTAAACACCTCTAAAATATCTTTACTTCATTGCTCATTACTCAAGCGGGTTGGCCGTTTCTCCACGGGTTGAGGGAGGATTGAAGCGCTGCATTGGAGGGACAATGCATTTTTACCTTCTTTTTTTGCTATGGAAAAAAGAAGGGCCCGCGGCAGGCGACGAAGCTTAGGTAAAGCTTGTTTTCACAATAAATCGGCTAATGAAATATATGTAAAGAGTTTCCCTATCAATGGCTCTTCTTCATTTTCCTTGTTGAAAACGAAGCAACAAACAAGAACGAACAAACCAAGGCCTTCCCGCAAGCCATCCTCCCCGCGTTCGTTCACCCCTATGCACCAGAGCATCAAACATTCTTGAGAAGCAAATCTTTGGATTAAAAGTCCAAATTCTAATTCCAGTTGGCGCCTCTCAAAAAAGTTATCTTGCTTCGTGGCTTTCAACCTGTATGTACCATCAAATTCCAGACCATACACTTATGAATCCCAGTTACTGCTGGTTGTTATAGTTTATCCGCCGTAAACTTAGGCCCCATGTCTATCTTTAGCTGGGTGACCTTTCCGGCCTCATCTCTGATAAAATCCAGTTTTGCGTCTAACATGGTGGAAGTGAATCTGTCCTTATCATAAGAGAATATTTCCTTTGGGTCATTCCCAATCTTCCCGAATATCTTATCTTCCTCTTTGTACACCTCGAACACAAATTTTCCGGGTACTTGATAACGACCTATGTATTCGTTTTCAGTCTCAGGATTCATTTCCAGAGAATAGTAGCCTTCTAATAATCCTGTACGTTTCCAGGCCTCTTTTCCACTAAGGGTGAGAAAAGAATACCCATCTCCTTCCCCACTAAATATAATCTGATCTAGACTTCCTGATAGGAGAAACTTGCCATCTTCTGTAGGTACTAAGCTAGTCTTGGCACCTCCTTTTCGGTAGTACATCAGTACATCATCATGTGCTACTATCTGCATTTCCATTCCTCCACTTTGATAGGTCCCCTGGTATTTTTGAAGCGATTCCATAGACAAATCCATGGGTTCCGACCGGAATGGCTTATCCATGAGGGCAGCAGCTATCTTTGATGTGGGAATCTCTATATCCCGATTCTTATCGCAATTGCTTAAAGCTGCTATGAATAGGTCCTCCTTAGGCAGGTATATGGCCATAGCCGTAAATCCATTGACGATTCCGTCGTGCTTCACCGTTTTTACTCCCTGGATGTTACCGATCTGCCATCCCTGAGAATATCCTGTCAGCTCGCCATTAGCTAGCACATGGGACGTTTGTAGCTGTTCAACATAAGGCTGAGAGATAACCTTCCCTTCCATGACAGCCTTATTCCACTTAGAAAGGTCATGTAAACTGCTCACCATCCCTCCCGCAGCGAAAGGGATCTGCATATTGATGGGCTCTGCATATTTAAATATCTCTCCTTCTGAGCTATGGCCTTTAGCCATTTTTGACGAGAAATCTGTGATATACTCAAAGCCAGTATTATCCATTTTCAACGGGCCAAAGAATTCATCCATTAGGTAATTCTCATAGGATGTACCCGAAGCCACTTCAATAATGTGTCCAAGGAGAACATATCCCAGATTTGAGTATGCGTAGGCACTACCTGCAGGAAACTTTGGCGTAGCACTCAGTATGGGAACAATCATATCCTCAGGGACCTCCTTGATCTCATCCATCCTGAATTCAGCCAGGTCCTGTTGGTTTCCTAATCCACTGGTGTGTTGAAGCAACTGTCTAATAGTAATATCTGGAGCGGATACTTCCTCGCCTATATACTTACTGATGGGATCATCTAATTGTAGCTTCCCTTCTTCTACCAACTTCATAATGGCTACTGCTGTAAACCGCTTAGTGACTGATCCGATACGGAATATGCGATCTGTACTTAACTTTTCTCTTGAAGAAAAATCCCTGAGTCCGTGGGCATATTCATATACCACCTCCCCATTTTTAGTAGCCAAAACCGCCATACCGGGACTGGTCTCTGAAACATACTCCTCAACGATGTAAGTCAGTAATTCTGACTTAGGCTGTGATAATAAATTGCTTGAGAAAATAGATAGGACGAAAGAGGAAAACGTGATGAAGGCTTTCATGATAAGTGTGTTAATGATTGTCCTGCCCCTCAAATAGTAGTCTGAACCTGGAGACCGAGATAGTCTAATCAGGAATGTGGTATGGTACGGCTGACCGTAGCGGATTGGGATCAGCTTTTACAAATTTCCTGTAGAATAATAGGACAAAGAAGAACCTCTGAGTGCTCCAAATTCTCTTAAGAGACAGGGTAACCCATTGAAAGCTGCTTAAGTAATTTCTTCCTACTGAGGATGGTATACCCTTTTGGCATTCTTGAGAACTGTTTCTTTATCCAAGGTCATGGGCTTTAGCTTCTGCTTGGTGTACAGCTCCATCTGGTCTGTATAGTGGGGACTTTCCGGTTTAGCTGATGCCCCATATGCGTTGATACTTTCTATCTCTGGTCCTTCTTTTGAGAATTTAACCAGTTGGATGTAGGATTCTCCAGCTACGGGTTTCATCCGTCCATCTTTTTGCATGGTGCTGTATATGGCTGCAAGTACCTCTGGTCCTCCCCCAAATGGCAAGCTAACGTCTCCCCTTCTATGCTGCTGGACTTCCCCTAGCGGAACGTACTTTCTCCCGAAATGCTTAAGAAGGTGTTCTTCTGCATACTTCACGCCACCAATGAAGATTGCGTTCTTATCTTTGGTATTTTTTAGGGCCTTATCCTTTCTGTATTTTCCGGTTCTGATGTAGTAA
>JBCDBC010000750.1:0-3671 GCA_039184535.1 Bacteroidota bacterium
CCATAAATACTAATCTATGATTTCCTCATTCATATTCACAACTCCCAATGTGAAACCATAAACTTGTATGAGTCTCTGCATCTACCAAGTCAAACTTCATTAATCAAATAGATGAAGCCTATCTTTGCATTACTGTTACCTCTCTCCTTCGTTTTAACTGTATCATCTCAAGATTTTGACAAATTCTTAGGGCTTTACATGAAGGATCTACCTCTAAGTCAGAATGTAAAAGGGTTGTCCTTTGGGTATGTACAGAGCAATATAGACTTTGTATTTGGTCTAGGAACCAACAAAAGTTTAGGGATCTATAAATCCTTTGATGGTACTGGAATTGTAGGTATTACAGCTGATTTCAATATAGTAGTTTATAGTCTTTTTCTTGGGTTATCGACTAAACTTGCAAGTAATTTCTCTCAAACCAATGCTATTTTTCAACCTAGTTTTGGATTTAATTCTCTTTACTTCATGGAGAGAAATAAGTTTTTTGATACTTTTTTCTTCTCTATTTCCATAGGTAGAAACATATTTATAAATGATTCTTTTAAAAGTCATTTCAATTTCTGGAATCCTACTTTCCTATTTGGAATTAACCTGAAAAAGATAGATCGATAAATCTCGCTTTTATTAATCAGATAGTGTTTCACTACTCTTAGCTATAGCGAAAGATGTTTCGCCCTTACTAACAAACAGAAGATAGTCATCGTCCGATCATGTTACCTACCCCACCTCCTTCCGCATCACTGGCAAGACCCTCCCCGGTATACTACTGGCATGCTCCCCTACTCTTTCAAAGCCTTTCTTGAGATAGAAGGCTTCTGCATGAGGGTCTGCTTCTAACAAAAGGGAGTTCATCTCCATCTTCAAGACTACCTCATACGCCTCTTCTAGAAGGATGCTTCCTATTCCTTTACCGATAACCGAAGGATCTATGAAGAGATCATCCAGCCAAACTTCATTTTCTTTCTGGACTAAGCTGTAGAAGCCTATAAGCTGACCATTCTGTAGGGCTTTCATGACGATGTTCTCCTGGATAAAAGAAGCCGAAATGGTCAGGTCTTCATCCCATGCTTTCATCTGTTCGGGGCTATACCCCCAGAAAGCCTTAGAACGCTTACAAAGCGCACTAAGGCTTTCATGGTCCGACTCCAACGCCGGAACAATGGCTATTTCGTTCATACTTAGTTGATGGGGACAGAAACGCGTGTCTGGTCCCAGCTTATCATCAGTTGGCTTTTGTTGATGGTATCCTGATCGGCGAAAGAAATGGTTAGCATCTCTGTAACTGATGGTAGGCTTTCAACCGGGCTATTCACTGACAACACATCTAATTCCGGCTTTCTGGAAGCCTTGGCTCCCCAACCTACTCCCCAGCTGTATTCTCCGCTGTTCAGAACTACTTCCCAACTGGATTCTCCGGGAACTGTCCAAAGAGAATAGGTTCCGGCAGCCAAGTCCTTGCCGCCAAAATTGATGTTTTTGCTGGTAGTAAAGGTGGTAGCCTCGTTGGCACCTGTTCTCCAGGTGACTCCGTATGGCACTAACTCCCCAAAGATCACTCTTCCCTTCTTGGAAGGTCTGCAATAGAAAACCTCCATATTCAAGTCATCTACAGAGTGCGTTACTACCTCCTCCGGACTGGCTTTCTTGGTTTGATTCTGCATAATAGGGAAAGCTATCATCATTAAGACAATCAGTGCCACCACGATTATGCCAAACCATATTAAAAATTTCTTCATGCTAAGTGTGTTATGATTTTCAGACAAAGGTACAGAAATCTGGCAGATCTATGTTAAATCCTGTTTACGAAGCAGAGTTCATCTTCTGCTAGTTTAGCCTTCACTGCCTGCCACAATCCTTTAGCGTCTATCAAAAAAGACTCTGATGCTAATACCGGACCTTTCTTCATCCAAGTAGTATCAGGCAAGTCGCTAACACGCTGATATACATGCTCCCATCCATCAAAGCCATGAGGGATATAGGCCTTTTCTGTTAGTTGGTTTTCTGTATCTATGAGTTTGTTCAAAAAAGGCTCTCCAAACACATAAGGAGGTTCTACCTGTTCTTCTATGGCATGCATGGAAGTATTAGTGTTCAAGCCACAACCTAAGATGAGAATTTTCCCACCTAACTTGGGAAGTAAGCTAAATGGAGAATGCTTTCCACAAGGCGTATGGTCTAAGTGATGGTTCTCTAATAGTCTGGAAGAATATTTGCCTATGGCAGAGACAGAGTGAGTTGGATGAAGGCTTCTCCGGGCTCCCGACATTAAGCGAAAAGTTTCTGGCAGAATACCCACGCAAGATTGCGTCAGTCTTTGATCAAAGCAGGGGTTTTGCTTATTCACATATTTATAGCTCAAGGCTGGCATGCAAAAGGTACCTTCTTCTCCTAAATAGTCCAGAAACCATTCCAGGATCTCCTGGGGAGTAATCCCATCTGTTTTTAGAGAGGAGAATGAGGCATGGACCAGTAAGGTATCTCCGGGCACTGGCCCTAGCTCCTCAAGATGTTGCATAAAGAGTCTCCTGACCTGATTTTTCATGTCTATCTTATTCGGGCTAACGCCTTAATATAAGCGGGTGAGGGAGGATCTGCTGAGAAAAAGTCCCCTTTCTTTCCTTCAGTGAGGGCCCATCTATCCAACCAGGAGATTCCTGCTCTTCCGAACCAACTAATGGGGTGCTCATAAGCCACATCCGAGCTAGCTTCCTCTATGGAAACAAAAGAATATCCATGGTCTGCATGCATTTGAAGGAGTTCATCCAGGTAATCTGCATTCAGTCTGTTGGCATGTAGCAAAAGCGTATGGGGGATATTTCTACCAAAGAGTTTCCTAGACATATTCTCATAGAATAGGAGTTTCTCCTGCATATAGAAGATATAATCATCTGCTACTTTCTTCATGAGTGGCTCATCCTTCACATACATGGCGCTATCATATGCATAAGCAAATAGGTACTCCTCATTGTCTATGGTTACAAAGGCGGTTTGGTAGTTGAGCTCTTCAAGAACCTGATCCAGGGAGTCATTCTTAGCCTCTGTCTGGCCTGTATGAAGAAAGGGATGCCTGAACCATACTAATGACTGCCCATAGGACTCCACCAATGGACGGGTATGTACTTCTCCTTTTTGAATCTCTGCCTTGTATTCTGCCAGCGTCAGTCTGTTATAATCAGGATGAGAATAGGTATGATTCCCTAATTCCATGCCTGCATCCAACCAGTCCTTTAAGAGGTAATACCTGGCAGAATCTAATTTACCTTTCCTGTGAAGCTTCCTCTCATTCACAAAGCCTATGGCTGGAGCGTCATGCTGTTTTAAAGCTGATAATAATCCCTTAGTGATAATTTGCTGATTTTCTAGTCCTCCATGGCGGTAGGTAACCGTAGGTAAATCATCTACGGTAATACAGATTTTTTTCTCTTGCCCATTCACCACCACACTCCATAAAAACAGAAAAAGGAAAAGGTATTTTTTCATCTTGTCTCATTTTTGAGGGAAGTTAGCCTTCTTTTTCTAATTGAGATGTGTAGCTTTGAGGAAAAAAGCATGTCATTCCAGGATCAAGTTGTATTTATCACCGGAGGTGCCTCAGGGATCGGTAAAGCCGCCGCTATTGCATTCGCTAAAGCAGGAGCTATTGTGGCCTTTTCTGATATTCAGGAAGAAGC
>JBCDBC010000751.1:0-3669 GCA_039184535.1 Bacteroidota bacterium
ACATCTTCTACAAAGTGAATCACATTCTCAACTGGTAGTGGATCAAATTCTCCAAGATCTTCTCCGTCAGTACCGGCTTCTTCACCTAGATCATCTCCAAGGTCGTCGCCGAACTCATCTTCGAAGTCTCCGAATCCATCATCGTCTGCGAACATATCATCTTCTCCGGAGAAATCATCAAATCCTCCTTCGTCAAATCCTTCATCAAATCCGCTTTCCTCTTCTTCGTCAAAAGATTCTTCTTCTCCCAGAAGACTTCCTTCAAAGTCCTGGATCTTACGTAGTACATCCTGGTAGCTCATAGATACCTTCAAACTATCTGGATTGTAGGCTACATAATCCCCTTGCTTAAGACCGTTGAAAAGAGCCATTACGATTCCATCTTTACCTGAGTACTGAGACTCAGCATAAAAACGGTTTTCTCTGGCGATCAGGGGAGCATTCATCTTTTCAGTCAGATCAATACGGTTTACGATCTTCTTACGCCAGAAGTGGTCTTCAGGGCGCGGAACACGCATGTTGGGATCCTGAGCCAGGGCAGTACCCACCATAAGTGTTACTAGGCTAAATATGACAACTTGCTTTTTCATGTCAGCAGAATTGATCTGATATTATTTTACTACGATTGACAGCATTCTTTCAGCTTCTGAGAAGCGCTTGTCAGGTAAATTCTTGTTCTGGAAATTCCTGCGATAGATTTCGTTGATCCGGATGTACACCTTAGTGTTAGGTGGTGCAGATCTTACTTTCGCTCCCAGAGATACATTGATAGGCTTAGCATGACAAAGCGCACCTTTCACTGTATTTACCTTCGTTGGAGGTCCTAAAGACAGACCGGCCAGTACATCTACGCTGGTAACACCATACTTGGCATCATCAGGAAGAGCTGCCTTAAATTCTGGATCAGGAACTACCTTAATCTGTACACGGCTGTTTTTGGATACTGGTGTGGCACCACTAGTACGCTTACCATTAACTGCCATGTCTACTGAAGGCTTAGGAGGGTTAATCACTTTGTACTTAACATCACCAATCTTGGTGGTCTTTCCATTCATGATGTTACTTACTCCAACAATACACTGCTTTCCAGTAGGAATAATTCTATAAGTAGTTTTGTTCTTCTTGGAAGGAATTACCTGTGAACTTGAAGCGGTAACCTTAGGATTGTAGAAATCACCTAGTGCAGGTACATCAATATTTACATCATTCGCGCACGAACGATATAAGTTCTGTACCGCAGCAGAGGTAATGGAGATTACCGGCTTACGTACGGTGAATGAACCCTCAACTTTCAAGTCTTCTGTTCCACCGGTAGCTTTAGGTACTTGGATAACAGCACTGTAGTTTTGTTGAGCTTCTTTTTTCCCACCTTTCAAAAGTCCTCCATTTGCAGGGATAGTCAAAGTAGCATAGTTAGGATTATCACCCGGCTTAATGCTACCGCTTCCACTAGAAAACTTAGGCTGGATAGTACTGGAAGACATAGCCACATAAAGGCGTGTCTCAAAGTTTAGACCAGAAGGTACAATAGTAGCTGTAGGAGCATTTACTGGTATAACTTTGTCTACTTTAAATGCGACGACACCAAGTCTACCATTGAGCAAATCCAATAGCTTCTTTTGCTCTTCATACACATCCATTTTCAGGGCTTCTAAGATAGCCAAGTTACCTACGACCGGTCCGTCAAAAGTGAACTTTTCCCAGCTTTTGTCTTTTCCATCAATCCCTTTTTTGTCTTCCAGACGCTTGGCGTCCATACGATCCTTAGGATTTTTTACTTGAGAATCATAGATAGTCTTGAGGTACTGAAAGTATCCATTCATCTCATTTCTCAATGTGAATGCTTCTCCAGCTCCTCTACCACCATTCTCCAGGTCCTTTCCTCCAGAGCCCATCCAGTATTGATAGTTTTTCTCTATCTCATCTTTACGAGTATATTCCCCGGTTTCAGGATCAACGCCTGCGAATTCCTCCATCTTTTCGATGTGTTGATTCAACAGAGAAATTACTTTGCCAGACTGCCCAGAAATTTGAGTCAGAGTATCAAGTAAGCCTTCATTATTCCTACGCCCCTCTCTATCAATCTCATTTTGGATTGTCTCCTTCATATTTTCAATAAAGGCAACTTGTGTCGCATTTGCATTGTTAGCTGAATTTTGAAGTTTAATTTTCAGCGTATCAAATGCGTCCAGGATCTCTTTACTTACGTTCATCGCCAGAAGGGCCAACAGGACGAGATACATCATGTTGATCATTTTCTGACGGGGTGATAATTTACCGCTAGCCATATCCTTTCTTTTTTGGTTGTGGACTAATTCTCAACTAAAACTTCTTATCTGGCTCCACCGGACATAGCGGTTAGCATATTACCATATACTGTATTCAGTCTTTGTAGATTTCTGTTCAGGATCTGCATCCCCTGCTTGTACTGCTCTGCATCCTTGCTGGCTTCAGTCATGCTGGCCATAGCTTCAGTCATGCTACCATAAAACTGGTTTAGCGACTTAAGGTGAGTTTTAGCATCCTGTAGCTCTAATTCATAAATAGAGTTTAGAGAACTCAGGTTTTTAGTGATAGTCTGTACCTGAGTATGGTATGCTTTAGCATCAGTAGCTGCGTTAGCAAAGCTAGACATAGAGTCTACTGCTACTCCGTAGCTTCTGTTCAGAGAATCTACTTTATTGGTAGCTTCCTTAATTTTAACTGCATAAGCATTTGTAGCTTCAGCAGCATCCGTAACGGTAGAAAGCTTATTTACATTTGTATTCAGGCTTTGGAGAGTACCGGATAGTTCTCCGAATACGTTTCCATCTAGCTGGTTAAGAGACTGAGTCCATGAAGTATCTATAGCTTCAGGTGCATGAGCTGACTCATCAGCTAATACTGGATATACTTTTTCCCACTCATAATCATCTGCAGGTGGATCAAAAGCTGAAATAAGGAATACGAAAGCCTCAGTAAACATCCCCACAATCAACATAGTATCAGCACCTGGCCAGTGTAGAATTTTGAAGAGTGCTCCAACAATTACTACAGCTGCAGCTGCGCCATATATAAAGTTCATGATTTTCTTACCAGAACTTGATTTTAAGAATCCTTTTTTCCTTGCCATTTTTTACTTCTCCTTAAAATGTTATTCAGTGTTTGTTTAAGAATAATGAAATACTAACTATTGAGTACAGCCAACCCTGTAGCGGTAAACCTGTGGGTTAACCCGTTCCAGTGAGCAATAAAATATAGGTTGATTTAGAAACCTCCGGCAGCACCGGATCTACCGATCACTGTAACTGCACAGCGGAAACCGATGAATGATTTCGCAGTATCAGCATACTCGAATGTACGAGTACCGCATGATAGGAAATACCCTATGTCTTTCCATGAACCTCCACGAGTAACCTTTCTGATCTTGGCTCCTCCTGCTACTCTTTCATCATCGTTATAGCGTTGATCATAGAATACTGGGTTCAGGTCATGTGCATAGGTATATCCAGTTTCTGCAAAATCATCCTGGCACCATTCTGCCGCATTGCCAGGCATGTTGTAAAGACCGTAGTCATTAGGAAAATAAGATTCTGCAGGTGCGAGATATTCAAAGTTATCTGCAATGTAGTCTCCTCTACCGGGTTTGAAGTTGGCAAGGAAACATCCTTTAGAGTTTCTGAGATAGGG
>JBCDBC010000752.1:0-3668 GCA_039184535.1 Bacteroidota bacterium
TGCATATACACCTCATCCAGTTCCTGCCCTTGCCAAATCATGCGAGCAGGTTCTCGGGCATATTCTTCAAAGCCCAATCTTTCATACAACTTGATGGAACCTGTATTTATATGAGAAGCGCCAAGCAGGATCTTTTTGAGGCCCTCCATCTTGCTGGCCCGACTAAAGCATTCCTCAAAAAGGGCTTGGGCAATGCCCTTTCTCCTATAGGCTTCTGATACATATACCCCCCAAATTTCAGATCTGTGATGGTGCTTGATCCCCTGATTTCTTTTAAAACCCAGCATAGCTTCTAGCCTTTCTCCCTCTTTCCATGCCAGAATAAAATCTTCTTCATGTTTAGCTTCTAACCTTTGGAAGGTAGTTTCTCTGCTGTGTTTATAGTCTGGCCCTGACCCAAAGGAATCTGGGTGCAGGCGTAAAGCCTCGCTTCTAAGCCTGATGTATTCGTCTGTCCATTCTGTGGTTAATTCCAGTATCATGTCGGTTCTTTTTCTATACATTCCTTAAGCATCCTTAAGGTAGTAGAAAAAGAAGTAATGATTTTACTCCTACATTTTATTTTTGAACCTGAAAAAGAACCCTATGCTGATTACCCTCCTGTTCGACAGATAAGAGGTAAAATCCGACTTCAAGCTGTGAAACATCAAGACTGTAGGTACTGGGTTGGGAAGTAGGCTTTTGCTTTTCTTGAATAATTCTTTTTCCATTTAGATCGAAAACTTTAAGATTAACTACCCCTTGATTAATAGTTTCATAAGTTATTGTTATCTGATCTGTTGCTGTATTGGGAAATATCTTTAACCCATTAGTCCACAGATTTTCTAGCAGAGCGACCTCAATAGCATTACTATAGGTGAAAGAACCATCTATATCCATTTGCTTGAGCCGATATACTAAGGAGCGTCTGTTACTAGGGATATCTTTATCAATAAACTCATAGGAGATAATGTCTGAACTTATGCCGGCAGCTTCAACAACTCCTATCCTTTTAAAGGTGGAGTCCGAAAACCTTTCTAATTCAAAAGACTCACTATTTACTTCCGTCGCAGTAGCCCAGCTCAGTACTATTTCCCTGTTTATCTGCTTTCCTTGAAAACTTAGTAATTCCACTGGCAGTGTTCCAGTAACCGGAACAATAGCCCCTCCTCCAGAAAATGAGCTCAAGTTATCAAATTGGACATAGTGTAGTCCACTTTCTTCTCCATAAGAAGCTGGGCTTAAGGTAGTATAACCTGTCAGCCCACTTAAACCAGTTCCAGGGTCTATATCAGTACCTTCCCAACTATTATCTACTTTAAACCACGTAACTGATCCTACAGTACCGCCTTCATCAATTGCGAAATCAGAGGCTTCAGTGTAAAAGCTAGTAGAGTCAGTAGGGTCAAAGTAGAACCGAACACTAACATTTGCGGTTAGGGCTACATCATCTATCGTTTTAACAAACCAGTCTCTGCCTAATACAAAGTATCCTTGCGATCCAGAAGTAGATTTTCTATCTGAAACATTGGCCCGTCTAAGCTCTATATAATCAATGGGTGTCGTATTAGCACCATGGTTGATGGCGAAGATCAATTGATCTGAATTGAGCGGACTATAATAGTAGTTCCATCCAGCTGTTATGAGATCCTCACAGTATCCGGTAGCTCTTATTTTTCCAGTAGCACTGGGATTAACTTCATGTTTACCTGAGCTTTCATTGAAAAGGTTATCTGTTCCAGTGATTGGATACACGAGTTGTGGCGAGACTGTACATCCTGAGGCATCACGCCAATCAGGTTCAGCTAATACACCCCCATTGTTTGGATAAATGGTAGCTAGGCCTGTTCCTGTGCTAGTTTGACTTCCAGTGTAATCTGACCCATTAAAGCCATTATCGTTTGGAGGAGTTCTATTGATGGATATAATACTTGCATCACCATCATTCGTGTCATAACAATTTAAAATACCATCCCCATCTGAGTCCACTGTACAACTTCCGTCATTAATGGCATCCCCATCGTCATATGCGTCCCAAGCTTCATCTCTATCAAGGTATCCATCTCCATCTGAGTCAGAATCCAAATAATCGGCCTCTCCATTTGAATCAGTGTTTGTTGGGGAAAGAAAGGAGGATTCATATTCATTTAGAATACCATCCCCATCCGTATCAGTAGACCCCGCAGCTGAGTAAGAAGCGGTAGGTTGGGCTTCCATATTATCTGGAAGCCCATCATTGTCTGCATCAGCATCTAAGAAATTGGGAACTACATCTAGGTCCGCATCATCCTCATAGCTATCCGGCCTACCATCCGTGCTAGAATCTGCTCCCGTAGACGTAATCGAAGTCCCACTGTTATCCTCGTCATAAGTATCTGCGTAACCGTCCTGATCTGTATCAGTAGCCGTATCTACCAACCCATTATTATCTGTATCTACCCCTCCTACTTCTATGATATCTGAAATTCCATCATTATCAGAATCCAGATCTAGATGATTGAGTACCCCATCCTGATCGGCGTCTCCTCCCACATAGGAGGTGGGTGTTCCATCTCCATTATCTCCTGAGGTAAGAATTAAGGGATTGGAAGACTGGCCAACATCGGTTCCAAAGATTCCATCAAAATCTGAGTCATACTCATCTATTAATCCGTCTATGTCAGTATCAACTAAGGATTCTGGAAAACCATCTCCGTCTGCATCCACGCCTCCGGCTTCAATAATGTCTGGTATACCATCATTATCACTATCTATATCTCGTGAGTTAACTATTCCATCCCCGTCCGTATCCGGTTCTGAAAGATTTGTTCCTGAGGTAACAGCGCCACCGGAGTTATCATAGGTATCACACCATCCATCATTATCCGCATCTGTTAGACTTTGAAGATCAGAGGTATTTGAATAGCAATCCACCAACCCATTTCCATCAGCATCAGCTCCACCTGCTTCTATTAAATCGGGAATACCATCATTATCTGAGTCCATGTCTAATGCATCTGGGACACTATCATCATCGACATCATAGACATCATTAACCCCATCTCCATTGGTATCAACAAATGAAGGGAATCCCATGGTAGCATCACTCTCATCCAAGTAGTTTAAAATACCATCTCCATCTTCATCTCCCATGGCGATAAAGCCCGTACCCCCATCCTCTGCTGTATCTGGAATTCCATCATTATCATTATCCAGGTCATTGATATCACTGACTCCATCTCCATCCCAATCTGAAGACTCACTGCAAGAAGCTTCTAAGTATACATGAGCGTAGTTATTGTAATAGGTACATTCTCCTACACCTGTTACCGGAAAGTCATTAGAGATATCGAAAGGTAAAGCAGCGTTGGCAAAGCCTGTATCATTCAGGACTATGTAAATATCTCCGGGTAGGTCCCCTGAACTAAACTCCATCACTAGATTGACCGTTTGACTGCTTTTTGTATCAACTGTAGTAGGGACAAAGGTGGTGTCTATCAAGGTACTTCCAGAGACACGAGGATTCCCTTTGTAAAAGGCTACAGGTGCCCCATATGGAAACTTCCAATCTCCTGTATTTCCAATCTTAACCTCAAAGGTTACACTATCATTCCCACAGGAAGTGTTATCAATTCCGACTATGCTGGGATTTACATTGGGCGCCCCGAAGGAGGGAGATCCATCTTCAAGCCTGATGGTAGACTGTACCA
>JBCDBC010000753.1:0-3668 GCA_039184535.1 Bacteroidota bacterium
AGAAAATACGCCTCATTAATCCCTTACTTGCTCCGTACCGGACCAAAAGAAATTATTGTAATTGGCACTGCCTTTTCTAATCATGTATGTGGGATAGTCCAACTACTTAACGAGAACCACCTCCCCTACTCCCTCTGGCTAAAAGAGTCTCACCAACTCTCCCCTAAGGGGAACTGGTTTCTTACCCAGCTCCTGGCCCGACCTGATAAAATACATTGGATCTCCCCTAATGCCTGGAAAACGGTGGATGAAGAAGCCCAAAAGTATGCTGATATAGTAGATCACTCCGTATTTATTCTGCCAGAAGGTGGTTCCGTGAAAGAAGCTGTAGCAGGTGCTGCTACCCTTAGCATGGACTTGATTAGAAATGAGGAGGAAGAGAGAGAAGAAATGGATCATATTTTTATGGACCTGGGAACAGGTTTTACTGCTGCCTGTACAGCCTATATGTTAGGAATACTCGGAAGGCGTCCACACCTCCACTTTGTAAAAATTGGTGCCCCTAATGATGATTATGGACAAATTTTTGAGAAAGCAGCTTCCTGGATTGAATCACTAACAGGTAAAACTCCCCAGCTCCCTCCTATTAGCTGGCACCTACCCGTAACGGCCAAATCCTTTGGCCAGGTAAATAGTAACCTCAGCCAGTTCATTCAGGAGTTTGCCCGTACGGAAGGCATACTGACCGACCCTATCTACTCTGCCAAGCTCTTTATGACGGCTAAAATGGTCATGCAGCTTCAGTCCCTGAAAGGGAATTGTATGATCATCCACTCAGGTGGAGGCGTCGGGCTGTTAGGTCATTCAGAGAGGATGCGCAGGGGGTAAGTACCTTCCACATAACTCTTTCTCAATATTTCTTTCAGGCTTTTGTAACCTTTCCTCACGCATGTGTGTCCAACGCTCGTGAATTCACAGCAAACACATTTTTTCAATTTAACCGGACACAGATGAAACTTTTCATTCATACTATTTGTCTGCTGCTCATTTCAGGCAGCTTACTAGCGCAAAAGACCATTGAAGCTGTAGATGGTTCTTCTGTACGCACCCAACTTCTGGAAGAGAGAATCGCCTTTCTGATGGATTCTGCTGAAGTACCCGGCCTGTCTCTGGCCATCATAAATGATAAGGAAATCGTCTATCACAATGTCTTTGGAGTACAAAACCTGGAGTCGAAGATGGCTATAACCAAGGAGAGCATTTTTGAGGGGGCTTCTCTTTCCAAACCCATATTTGCCTATTTCGCAATGAATATGGTGGATCAGGGAAAACTAGACCTGGATAAGCCCATGCATGAGTACTTTCCACATCCGGGCATAGACAGCGCTTCTCAGGAATATTACAAAACCATTACACCCAGGATGGTGCTTTCACATAGCACAGGCTTTCCTAACTCCAGTAAGGGAAAGAGGATCTTCATCCCCTATAAACCTGGAACTGACTTTACCTACTCTGGAGAAGCCTACCAATATTTAGCAGCGGTGATTGGAGGCCTGAATGGCGTGGGCTGGCGGGATAAATTTAATGCCATTTTTGAGGCGGAGGTAACTCAACCGCTAGATATGACACATACTTCTTTCCTATGGGATGACTACCTGGCTGCGCATAAAGTTTATGGTCATAAGGAGGGAAAACCTACTGATAATGGCCTAGGAGGTTGGAGTGGAAAAACCTTTAATGCTTTCTCTAGCATACACTCAGAAGCATATGAGTACGCTCACTTTATACAGGCTATGCTCAAGAGAGAGGGCTTAAGTGAGGAAAGCTTTGACCAAATGCTTTCTCCCATGAATACCTTTAAGCCTGATAATAAGCTCCTTAAGGAAACCGGTCAGAATGCCTGGGGGCTAGGCTTTGCCCAGAAGCCCTCTGAGTTTGGGACTATGCATTTACATACTGGCAACAACCATGATTTTCAGGCTTATTGTATGTTTATCATGGAAAGGGGATATGGCATCGTACTTTTCACTAATTCCGACAAAATGCTCTCAATAGTCCATGGGCTCGAGAGTGTACTAGGCGAACAATTTTAACTTAATAGCTATGGAACAACTAGAAGATATATTAGGCGGGCTCATCATCATCAGCGGAGCCGTGCTCATAGTGTATTTCATCAGCAGGTATACCTATCTCACCAAAAAGATGCTGGCAGAAAAGGGGGCATTATCCCCAAAATCTGAGAGAAACCTTAATAAAATGGACATCGCTTATGTGGTCATAGGTATTGGGGTGGGCCTACTAATTTCTGCGGGGCTTTCTCTCCTGGAATTGCGTGAGGATACCATGGACTTACTGAGCTGGGGAATAGTGTTGATTATGGGAGCAGTGGGCCTGTTAGTGGCTTCCCAGCAAAAGAAGCAGCCACTTGAATAGGGTAGAAAAAGATAGAGAGATCATTGAACGGGTCAAGGCAGGGGAGCAAGCAGCATTCAGGGAGTTAGTAAACAACTATAAGGATGATGCTTTTGCCCTGGCCTGCTCTATTTTGAAGGATCATGAATGGGCAGAAGATGTCCTTCAGGATGCTTTCTTGAAGGTATTCCAGAAGATCCAATCTTTTAAGTATCAGTCGGCCTTTTACACCTGGCTGTATAGAATAGTAGTAAATCGTTGTTATAATGAACTTAGGAGAAAGAAGCATACCAGGCGAGAGCCCTTGGAAAACATTTCAGAGCTAGAGCAGGGAACAGACTTCCCAAATCCTAATAATGTCAATGAATATGTCATTCTTGCTTTAAACCAAATGAAGTCGGATGAGGCCCTGGTGCTTAGGTTGTTTTACCTGTCTGAGTTAAGCATAGAAGAGGTGATACAGGTAACAGGCTTTGGCAAGTCCAAAGTGAAGGTAACCCTCCATAGAGGGCGGAAAAACCTGGCAGATTTGCTTAGAAAATATCTTGGGAGAGAAATAGAAGACTTATGAAAAAAGATCCTATAACTAAGCTGGTCAAAGAAAGCAAACTGGAAACTTCAGATGCTTTCACTGAGCTTATGATGGAGAAGCTTGATCAGCAATTAGAAAAGAAAATGAGGCTTAAGCTGTATTTGTTGATTACAGGAATAGCAGCCTTTTTCGCCATTACCACCTTTGTCCTGATTACTTCCGGCTTTACGATTCCCGCTTTCGGGTTGAAGATTCAACTACCCAAAATATTCAGTATGCTCATCGTGACGATGGGTAGCTTCCTTGCAGTTTTACATTTGTTGAAATTAGTGGGGATAAGTAGTAGCAGGGAGGGTATGGCTTACAACTAACATGTATACATCTCCTAAACGAGTTTACCACGAATACACTAATGTTCACGAATAGAGTTAACCCATGATTCGTGTTTATTGGTGCATTAGTGGCTTACAATAGATTTGAGAAAAACTGAAATCTGGTGGCTATATCATTACCAATCAATCAAGCTTACCTCCTGTAGCTCTCACATAGCCGTAGATCACTACTGCGTAGCCACCAACCAAAAGGTATTCAACTTCATTTTTGTTTAACGATTCGATAAACTCTTTGAAGTCTGGGTGGAGTGTCATATGAATAGGAAAAGAATTGTTGACGAAGAGATTCTAGAGCTTAGAGTCTCATATCAACTGATTTAGACAACCAGAAAGTAAGGTCTGCTGGTCCATCATTTTGCTTTTTGATGGCAAAAACGGTCTTATCAATTCTA
>JBCDBC010000754.1:0-3665 GCA_039184535.1 Bacteroidota bacterium
GGCTAAGCCTGGCGAAGAAGCCATCTCCTATTCCTACCTAAGGCCTGGAGCTGAAATCCCTATTCAGAATGTCAGGCTATTCGACATAGAAAAGGCTAAGGAAATCCCAGTGGATCAATCCCTTTGGCCCAGTCAGTGGAGCCTGGGAGCCAATGATTGGAAAGATGGTGCGTTCCGAATCATGTATAACCAACGAGGCCATCAGGTACTTCGATTTCTCACAATTGATGGTTCTACAGGAGAAGTCAAAACTGTGGTTGAGGAAAAGAGCGCAACCTTTATCGATTACTCTAGAAAATTCTTCATGCAGGAGCTAGAAGATGAAGATGAAATCCTTTGGATGTCAGAACGAGACGGTTGGAATCACCTCTACGCCTTTGATGCAAATGGTGGAGGCCTCAAGCGTCAAATCACCAAGGGTCCATGGGTAGTAAGGGATGTAGATCACGTTGATGGATCGCAGGGAGTAGTTTGGTTTTGGGCAGGCGGGGTATATCCTGATCAAGATCCTTATTATTTACACCTATGCCGAGCCAAACTCGATGGAAGTGGGTGGGAAGTATTGACAGAAGGCGACGGCACACATACCGTTGAGTGGTCCCCCGATAGTACGTATTTCATAGATAGCTGGTCTCGGGTGGATCAGCCAGCTATACATGAAGTTCGCAGATCCTCAGACGGCAAACTCATAGTCAGACTAGAAGAAGCTGACGCCAGCGAGTTATTGGATTCAGGGTATCGGTTTCCAGAACCTTTTGTGGCTACAGGGCGTGATGATTCCACCCATATCTATGGAATGATTCACTTTCCTTCCGACTTCGACTCTACCCTAACCTATCCAGTAGTCGAAGCCATTTATGCTGGTCCCCATGGAGCACATGTGCCTAAATCCTTTAACGCATGGCCTCACACACCAGGAGAGCTAGGTAATAATGGGTACGTTGTGGTACAAATAGACGGTATGGGGACGAATTACCGTTCAAAAGCCTTTCATGATATGGCCTGGAAGAACATTAAAGATGCCGGTTTCCCTGACCGCATCCGCTGGATTAAATCTGCCGCTAAAGCCAGGCCATGGATGGACCTCGAGCGAGTAGGTATCTTTGGAGGATCCGCCGGCGGTCAAAATGCTATGCGGGCAGTACTTGATCATTCAGATTTCTATAAAGCAGCTGCTGCTGATTGTGGGTGCCACGACAATCGACTGGATAAAATTTGGTGGAATGAGGCCTGGATGGGATGGCCTGTGGATGAGTCCTATGCAAAATCATCCAATATTGATGATGCGCATAAATTAGGTGGCAAGCTCTTACTTACTGTGGGGGTACAGGATAAGAATGTTCCACCAGAGAGTACTTACAAGGTCGTACAAGCACTGGAAAAAGCCAACAAGTCCTTCGAATATATCCCTATTGAGGATTATGGGCATGGTGCCGGTGGTACTCAGTTGGGTATTCAATCGCGCATTGACTTCTTCAATAAGCACCTTAAGCCTTAAGGCGCAAATCTCACTAGAAGCTTACGCTAGCATGCAATGCTAAAGGTAAGTATGGAATAAAGGCAAGTTATTAACAGTGTTATAATTTATACCAGTATAAAACCTTATTCGACTACCAATCTCTTTATCACTTCAACATCAGCTAAAGACACCTGCACATAGTATATCCCACTAGTTAGCTGAGAAATATCTAACTCAGTCTGGCTTCCTGAAAACGCTTCGGTGGCAAGTTCTTTCCCCATAAGATCATAAACTGAAATCTTAGCATCGGATAAAGACTTGGAAAACGAGATAGTAACTTTCTCTCTAGCAGGATTAGGATACAGGCTTAGCTCTTGCAGGAATACAGGGACATCAAGTGAAGTAGCCGTTTGATTGAGGTTAATTTTATAGGCGGAGCGTCCATAGGTGGCAGCATACAGGTAGCCTTCCGTTTCCTGGATGTGGAGATCTGTAACTACCACCGATGGCATGTTTACCCCAAGGGGCGTCCAGTTTTCTCCTTCGTCTTCACTTGAGAATACCCCTACATCTGTAGCTACAAACAACTTCCCAAAAGCGTCCTTCACTATATCATTTACCGGAATGTCTGGAAGGCCCGAACCTATATCTTCCCAGCTATCTCCTGCATTGGTAGTCTTATATACATGACCTCCTTGCTGGCCGTACCTGTAGCCTGAAAAGGTAACATAGAAGGTATTCATGTCATCTCTATCAGCTAACACTTTTGTGGTCCATAGGGTAGGTAGATCATTAGAGACTTTGGTCCAGTTGGAACCGCCATTTTGGGTGATCCAAACATTGGCATCATCTGTCCCTACTACCATCACATCTGAATTGAGGGGAGAGACATCCATGCTCGTGATGGTTCCATAACTGAGATTACCTCCTCCTGAGCCATTGGTCAGATCCGGACTGATGCCAAACCAGGTGTCCGTTGCATCTTCTGTCTTCCATACACGATTGGTTCCATAATACAAGGTTCTGGAATCCTGAGGATCAAAGATGACAGGGGTATCCCAGTTTTTCCTGTCAGATCCAGATATGCCCTCCGTGGCGTCCATAAAACTGCTGCCATCATTTGTAGACTTGTAAAAAGCGCCTCTTTGGGCCAGGGCATAAATGATGTTGGAGTTATTTGGGTCTATCAAAGGCTGAAACCCATCTCCACCAAAGATGATTTCCCAATCATCCAGGCTCCCGGTTTTGGTTCTCATGGTACTATTGTCCTGAGAGCCTCCATATACTCGACTAGGATTCCTAGGATCCACAGACATTCTGTAAAACTGCGTAATGGGCAGATTGGTAAACTTGGTGGAGGTCTCCCCATCATCATTACTTCGGTAAACGCCCCCATCATTCCCCAACAAAATCTCATTGTCCTTCTGAGCATTAAAGGCGAGTGCATGCTGATCTACATGTACGTCCGGGAAAGCCGTATACCAACTATTTCCTCCATTTACAGACTTCTGGACCACAAAGTCTACATTGTAGATAATATCTTCATCAGCTGGATCTACGTAGATTCCTCTGAACCACCAGTGGAATCCCACCCGAATCAGTTGGGAAGAGTTTACCTCCTCCCATCTATCACCACCATCACTCGTACGGAAAACGCCTTGCACGCCCCCACCTTCGTTTGCGTAACGGGCATACAGGACATTAGGGTTAGATGGCGCAATGGCAATGCTGATTCTTCCTTTCTCAAAAGACTGAGACGGCAGGCCATTGGTTAATTCTGTCCAGCTCTCTCCTCCGTTGATGGACTTATAAATCCCAGAGGTTTCTCCACCATATTTTCTAAACTGGGGCCTACGAATCCGTTCCCATGCCGCTGCATATAGTATATCCCCATTGGTAGGATGAATGGCCATATCTATGAAGCCGGTAGAATCACTTACAAACAAGATCTTCTCCCAACTGTCTCCATTATCTGTGCTTTTGTAGACACCTCTGTTGGGATCATTTTTAAAAAGAGGCCCCATAGCACTGACATACAGGGCATTATCATCATTGGGGTCAATCAACACTTTAGAAATACTTCCCACCTCATTCAAGCCTTTATTGGTCCAGGTCAAGCCGGCATTGGTACTTCTGTAGATACCATTTCCATCGTAGGCAAGTGATCCTCCTCCTGCATTGGATTCTCCAGTACCTACCCAAATGA
>JBCDBC010000755.1:0-3643 GCA_039184535.1 Bacteroidota bacterium
TCGACATTCAGATTGAATTTCACTGAAAACTTGTCGTAATTGATTTAGTTCGCATTTATTAAGTTTACAGATGGCCAGACAAAGATATAGAAGAACTTCCTCACTGGATGAATTCGATACGTCCCTTATGTATGATGATATCGAAAAGATCAGGGAGTTGGAAGAGGAGGAAGAAAAAGACCAAAACAATAAACTATCCTTTGCAGGGATGATGGCCTTGGTAGCAGGGACTGCCCTGTTTATCACAGGTGCGCTGGGCGGGCTCTTACCACCAGACCTTACAGGCTTTTTAATGGGCGCTTTACCAGTAGTGGGTTTTGGGGCATTAGGCTATGGGTTTTATAAAACCCTTAAGTTAGCCTTCAGACAAAAGGAACTTAGTTTTCCCACTCTGAATGTATACCGTAAGACTAAGCCTATCCCTATTAATAATGATAGTACAGAAGGAACCCGCACAGCTGCTAAAGAGGCTGCTGATGCACGCGCTCAGTACGTAAGAAGAAGGGCAAGGACTAGAACCAGGACTAATCCTCGTACCAGACCTACCCAAAGTACAGATGGTAAAAAAATTCTGATGCGTTCCAGAAGGGATAAGGTGTTTTCAGGAGTGGCAGGAGGTCTTGCAGAGTATATGGGAGTTTCACCGGCTTTGGTACGTTTTGCTTTTATCGCAGGCTTATTCGCTGCTGGTCCTATGCCCGTATTTGCATACTTACTTCTGTCAATTATTCTCCCTCCTAACTACTCTCGTGAGTATCAGGAAAGAAATAGTAGGTCAACCCGTATGTCATAAATGCGAAAGCTCAGTTTTACTTCTCCCCTGTGTATCAAATTTAGCTTCCCAGGAACATCGATATGGGTCCTGACTGTCCTGATATGCTTCTCTGCCTGTAGTGAGGCTGAGGACGAGTGTACGGAGTCTTATGCTGGAGGGCAACTAAAATTTAGCGTTAGCTGTAACCTGGAATCTGGAGAATATGAAGGGGAAATGCGTATGTTTTATGAAGATGGCACCCTCATGGCCATTCGTCAGTTCCGGGATGGAGTGGAAGTAGATACTGCCTTCTACTTTTATGAGGATGGGACCACGCTTAAGCAAATCATTCCTTTTATGTCCGGCTATGAACATGGAGAAAGTCTTAGCTTCTATGAGGACGGCACTACCCAGGAGACAATTTCTTATCAGTACGGGATAAAGCATGGCCCTGCAGCTACCTATTATGCCAATGGCCAACCCAAAGAAGATGGGTTCTTTGCCAATAATGATAAATATGACCGTTGGACCTGCTTCAGGGAAAATGGAGATCAGGACTATGTCCTCTCATATTACGATCAGGAACTCAATGGACCCTTCATGGTGAGCAGGGAATCAGGTATCCCCTTTATCACTGGCACTTTTCATCGTAATGTATTAGACGGAGATGTATTGTTTTACAATGAAGAAGGGGCCATTATCTTCAAGGAAATATGGAATATGGGAAAGAATAATTCGTTTCAAGCTAGAAGCCCTGGCCCAGAGGAATCAGGTCCTGGGAAAGTTAGCTTTAAGTACGAGGAAAAAACCATTTCCATAACCCCTGATGGCATTAGCATACAGTAGGAAAATTTAGCAGCATGAGTGATACTCCTAAAACAACTGTCCTTTTTAATGATGTGGGAATTTCATTCAATGACAGAATGATATTTCAGGAAGCTTCTTTTGAAGTAAAGTTAGGAGAGTTTGTGTACGTGGTGGGTAAAACCGGTATGGGGAAGAGTACCCTGCTCAAGATGTGCTATGCGGATGTAAAACCTGACGAAGGGAGTATCAGAATAGGCGACTATCAGGTGGACAATATCCATAAAAAAGACATTCCTTTCTTAAGGCGTAAGCTGGGGATAGTGTTCCAAGATTTTCAATTACTCCCCGACAGGAATGTATTTGAAAACATTCGCTTTGCCATGCTGGCAAGCGGATGGAAAGATAAAAGTCGGATAAAGCAGAAAATAACAGAAGTCCTTTTTAAAGTGGGGATGACCGCTCGTTCCCAATCTATGCCTTATCAGCTCTCTGGTGGAGAGCAGCAAAGAGTTACCATTGCTAGGGCCCTGGTAAATGATCCTATCCTGCTAGTAGCGGATGAACCTACAGGTAACCTGGATCCTGCAGCTACCCAGCACATCATGGAGATTCTCAGGTCTATAAATCTGGCTGGAACTACCATACTGATGGCCACGCATGAATATGGTATCCTAAAAAGATACCCCTCTCGTATTATCGAAGTAACTGAGCAAAAGGTCAAGCAGTACTTTGATACATCAGAGTTCCTGAAAACAGCCGCCAGCCTTACCAAGGCTAGGCACAAAGTCTAAATGAGTAAGGCCTTATTTCATAGCTCATGGCCTCCTCTTGTTCCCACAGAGCTATCTTCCTGGAAAACTCTTCCTTTTCCCATTGGATGTACGCCCTTATGATAAAGTGGTAATCTGCCATTACCTTTTCTTCCTCTTCAGTAAGCTCATTTAGGATATTCCCTTTAGCGTCCTTCTTACTACCAAAGAATTGGTAGTCGAGGAATTGAATGATTCGAAAGTCCATAGTGGTGTATTAACTGGTTTGAACGTTGAATACTTTTCTGATTTTTTTCAGACAGATAGATTTCTTCTTTCTAGCTACCGTGTCAGATCCAAACCCCAATTCATTCGCAATGCTTTCCATACTAAACTTCTGGAAGTAGAATAACTGGAGAATCTCTCTGCAAGAGGTATCCATCCTGTTAAAGATGCTTTTTACCAGGTGCTGTCTATGTTGTTCTTCTATCTGAGCTTCGCATTGGGGGCCATATGCGTGTTGAGCTACTTCTGTGTTAATTTCTAGTGCATGAGCATCCTTCTTCTTCATTTCATCCCGGAACAGGTTTTTTCCTATAGCTATGAGGAAAGTTGAGGGCTTGCAGAACAAGTGGCTTAGGTCTCCGTCCAGCACCTTGTAGTAGAAGATGGTAAAGGCTTTTTGGTAAAGCTCCCTGGCATGTTCTTCATCACAAGCAACCTTATTCATCAGACAAGAAACAAAGGGGCTTCTCTGCTCAAAATAAAATTGCTTTAAATATCTCTCATCTCCACTCTTTATGTTCTCCAGGATTTGACTGTATTTTTGTGTGGCTGAATGGTTATTCATGGCTTAACTCTTGACTCTCTGTGTTTATTCGACGACTACAAGAAATCACAGAATTCAAAGAGCCTTCGGCAGAATCTCTTCGGAAGAATGAAAGATTGTTAATTTTCGATAGGCATGGGAAGCAAGGAGGTATGGATTAGGTAAAAAAACCACATATGAAAATTATGAGATATAGCTTTTGCAATTTTTACTAAAATGAAAAAAGCTTTATGGGAAATTTCCCCAAAACTGATAGAAATATTTAGACCCTAGACCCAACAATCGACATTAATGAGGTTGTGGTAGGAATAATGGAGAGGATTACTGCAACAAATCCCCTAAATCATCTGCATTCAGTGACTTATACATATCATCTTCTACGGTGATGATATCATCAGAAAGTCGGGACTTCTTTTGTTGAAGCTTAAGAATTTTCTCCTCTATGCTATCCTTGGTGATAAACTTATAGTAGAAGACGGTATTCTTCTGACCTATTCTGTGAGA
>JBCDBC010000756.1:0-3642 GCA_039184535.1 Bacteroidota bacterium
GGTGAAAACGAGACATCACCGGCAAAAATTTCTTCCCCAATGAAATTTTCCTCCTTCTTCAGGAAGCGTTTAAACCTCTCCTGAAGTTCGAAAAGAACAACACTTCTCCTATCTGCAATATTCCCAAAGATGTCATGATTGTTCTTGAGAATGGTTTGACTGTTCTTAATCTTCAGGTCTATGATTTTGGCCATTTGCTGAATATTCTCAGCTATGTCCATCACCCCATCACTGAGCTTATCCTGAAAGCTGTCTGACAGGTCCCTGTCCAGGTCTTTATGCATCCTGTCTAGCCATTCTTTCACAGAACTCTCTTTAGAAAAAACAGATAGAATAGATCTTTTTGCGAGGGTAAAGAAGCCTAAACCTGAAGAGAGTTTCCGCTTACTTTCCCGGGTAATCTTATCATAGCTCCCCAGCACATTTTCCACCAGTAAATCCACCTGTTTGGCGGACCTGCCTTCCTGCTCTACCAGGGTTTCTTTTATGTCTACTCTGAAGGCTCTATCAGAAGCTAACTGAGCCTCTCTGTCATGTAGACCGGCCCGTATTCTTCCATTGATATTCAGCGCTGTGTCTATGTTGTTAGCCAGCTTTAAATAAGGTGCTTTGCCACCTGTGATGTGAGACTGTATATAGTCTCTTACGCCCAGAAATCCGCTCTCTCCCAGCTCACCCTCCTGTTCCTGTTTGGCTGACACCGCAAAAACGTTGGGATCACTTATTCCTTTTTTTAGGGCATAATCATACACCCCCTTGATATTGATAGCCAAATCATCATCTGACATTAGGTCCTTCTGCTGAAGCACAAAAATGATTTTCTTCCTCCATTCTTCATGTATATAATCGAAGAATGCCCAGGCTGACTGACGATATGGATTTTTGGCTTCAAACACGAATACGATCAAATCACTGGCCGGAATAAAATTCTCTGTGATCTCCTGATGATGATCTATAATGGTATTGGTTCCGGGTGTATCTACTATGGATATATCTTGTAATGTCTCCACAGGGAGAAAAATCTTTTTCAGATAAGGATTGACCACCAGGGTCTCTTCCTTCTCACCATAAATCACCTGCTGTATAGTATCTGTACAGGGATCAGGTGCCACCTTCACTATTTCTCTTCCTGTAGACAACAGGGCATTTACAAAGCTGCTCTTACCCGCCTTCACCTCTCCTACAATCACAAACATGAAAGGCTCATTGATACGATCTCTCAGGTCATTGACCGTTTTGGCCAAATCGTGATTCTCATTATCTATGGCGATTCCATGTAGGTCTTTTACTATTTCTGTAAGACTAATTCTCAAAGACTGGAGGCGCTGATCTAATATTTTCGTTGACATGTGCGTGGATTAATCCCTACTATTATTCTCCAGAGAATATTTAGGAGAACCTAGTTATTAGATGATGCCTAAGTACAGAAGTAACTCTGGCTTAGCTGATACCTATTAATATATAGGGATTTTTACTTACAATCCACTTGTACTGGGGGCTGGCGAACTAAAGCGATATTTTTCTACCAGCTTCTTGAACCTTGGTTCTTCCTTATAGTCTTTCATAGCTGTATAGGCTACAAACTGTCTGATATCCAGTCCAGCTTTCAAGGCTACTTCCAGGTTATGATAAAAAGGCTCATGCTCTCTTTGCTGCGCATAAATGGCCGCTAATACTCCATAAGCTTTCCCTTGATTGGGTTCAAGGTGTATCACTCTCTCCACATCAGATACCGCCTGCTCGTACTCATTTCTTCTTAGGTAAACGAGCCCTCTGTTGTAGTAGGCTTCACTGAACTCAGGATCTATTTCTATAATTTCATTGAAATCTGCTATGGCTTCGTCAAATCTTCCTTGATGAGCGATGAGGCTTCCCTTAGCACTTAATGCTTCCAGGTTTTCTGGATCTATCTGAAGAATGTGGTTATAGTGCCCTTCCGCAGATGAGTAATCATTCATCCTCATGTACGCATTAGCCAGCATATTATCTATAGGGATATAGCTCTTCTCATCTCTCACAGGAATTTGTGATAGGAAATGAATGGCTGCGTCATATTCTCTTTTTTCCACCATGCCCGCTCCTAATACTACCATTAGCTTCTCATACATTCTTGGCGGAATACCCACTGGATTCTCCTTAGCTACTACCTCCTCAAATACCCCTTTGTCAGAATCATATGTCAGCTCTGAAGTAGTTAAGTAATACAGCCTCACTAAGGCAGAATCATCAGAGAGGGAAGAATAGTCTCCCCACAGCATGAGGTTAGTGTAACAAGCCTTGAAAAGTTTACCGGCTTCTTTCCCTGATTCTCTACATCCATTAAAGTTCTGCTGGTCCAGGTTAATTAGAGAGCCCTGATACTTGAGAATTTCTTCTCCTAGTAAGTTGGCATATCCATTAAATGGGGTGTTACAGCCATTATCAGCATCTGCCGTCAATAAGACTACATTAAAGCGGTTATCACTGGCCTGGAAGGCACACTTATCCATAAGTAAACTTCCCTTCAAAAAGAGAACATACTGATATAGGGCCACTCCCACCACTATGGTAATAATGGAAGTAATGGCTATTCGGAGAGGTTTCTTTCTTCTCTCCAGTCTTTTTCTTTCTCTCTCCTTTTCCTTCAGTTTATCCAGTCCGGAAAGGGAGCCCGGGGCATCCTTCCCCAGCTCTTTTATGATTTCTGCTATTTCCTCATCATCCGTTATGCTGGTAATAGGTGCTACCTCTGGTTGAACCTTCATCTCAAACTCATTGAAGAGTTTAGGTTCAGGCTTTTCTTCAGGTGCATATCTCGCCACCAACTCTGGATCTGAGGTTACAAAGTTTTGTACAATCTTCTCTTCTGCACTTGGCTCAGGTGTAAATAACTCCCTACTGGCCTCTCGGGAAACCAGGGAAGAAGGGGAGAACTGATCAGTCGAAGTAAATGGATCCGTGGTAGCAAA
This sequence comes from Bacteroidota bacterium, assembly GCA_039184535.1. Taxonomy (GTDB): domain Bacteria; phylum Bacteroidota; class Bacteroidia; order J057; family J057; genus JBCBKZ01. The sequence goes on from JBCDBC010000756.1 coordinate 2,949, forward strand.
AGAAGCTACTCTGGAAACTCTTTGATCTTTAGTAGGTCCTGCCAGACTCCAGTCCAGGTACATCTCATTTTCCTGCAGAAGGAAAATATTAGGACTGGTAGGTTTCAGGCCTGGGAAATCCTCCCATTTAACTCTGTCTGTATCCAGGTCATAGGAGGCCGTGATTATCTCGCAGGTATCTCCGTTTAGTTGATTGGTGATGTGAAAGGCTTCCTTAATACTGGAGCCATTAGCTATCCGCTTGTAAAAGGTCTCCGCTACCAGCGTAGCTTCATGATCAGGGATGAGGGAAGAGGTGGCTATTACTACAGGAATATTTCTCAGTAACATCATCTCTATGACTGACAAGTTTGCGCAGCCATTAAGGAAAATCATCTTTAAATCAGGAAACTTCCCTACCGTCTCTGAAAAACCACTCTCTTAATAATCTTCCATAGTAGGAGTTATAGGCCATAATATGTTGAGAATGGATACATTCTTTTTGAAGCTATGTTTTTGGAGAAGCTCCAAAAAGGAGGACCCTGCGCCAGCGTCTTCCTGGATAATGCTGCACCATCCCTGGTCTTCAGCCATTTCCATGATACGTGCAATAGACCTCCTCTCCTGTAAAGGAAGTTTCAATGGTTTCCCACTTTGGAAGCTATTGGCACAAGCAAGGAGCACTAAAGAAGGATGGTAATCCAATGCGATGCTA
>JBCDBC010000757.1:0-3637 GCA_039184535.1 Bacteroidota bacterium
AACCATCACAGGTCGTCTTGTCAGAGATATCGTTCGAAAACTACCTGAAGATCGGCTAAGCTTCTATGCTCCCTTACTTCAGAGATTTGAGCATATCATGAATCAGAAGCGAGGAGATTCTGATAAGATCTATTCCCTACACGCTACAGAAGTGGCTTGTATTGCTAAGGGGAAGGCTTTTCCCAAGTATGAGTTTGGCTCCAAGGTAGCCTTGGTAAAGACAAAAATGAGTGGAATCATTGTCTCTGCTCAGAACTTTCAGGGAAATCCCCACGATTCACACACCCTGCTGGATACCTTTTTGCAGTACAATAGGATCACTGATGGTCTACCTAAAGTGGCCATAGTGGACAGAGGATTTAGAGGCGCAAACAAAGTCCTGGGGGTAGACATCCTCAAGCCTGATACATCCACCAAAGGCAAAAGTGCCTATCAGAAAGCCAAGGCGAGAAAGCGATTTCGAAGGCGAGCTTCCATAGAACCGGTCATAGGCCATCTCAAAGATAGATTTAAGCTCAAAAGAAACTGGTTAAAGGGAACGAAAGGCGATCAAATCAATGTGAGCCTGGCGGCGGCTGCCTTCAACTTCAAAAAATGGATGAATCTCAGAGAAGAGACACTTTTTGCATGGATAAAATTTAGGGTATTGAGGCTGTATTTTTCCTTAGAATATGGTAATACGACCTTCGTAATAAAATATACCGCCTAATTCCCCTTTTTTCAGGACCGACTAATTCGTTGGGTTTCTTTTGACCTACCGGAGGCGTTTTACAATTATTCTTCTCAAGTAAGCTGGATTTCCATTCTCCATCCAGTTTCTTATCTCCGGAGTTTTTCCAATACCAAGCTACCTCATTCGGATCGTTGCCTCCTGCATAGCTATAGCCCTTAGAGAGATTTCCCCCTCTGGCGGCAAACTCCCATTGAGCCTCTGTAGGTAGGTGAAAGGATTGACCCGTCTGCTGGCTGAGTTTCTGTAGAAACTCCTGGGTATCATTCCAGGAGACAGACTCTACCGGACAATCCGAGCAGCCTGTAAAAGAGGAAGGGTTGTTCCCCATTACTTGCTCCCACTGCTGCTGAGTAATAGGGGTTTTAGCTAGCTGAAAAGTGGATAAGCTAACTTCATGAATCGGTTTTTCACTATCGTAGCCATCCTTACTTCCCATCATAAAAGTTCCTCCTTCAATGGTGATCATTTCTATGCCTAATTCCTGAAGGAGAGGATGGGACTGAGGTTTCTGTTTTTCTTTGGCTTCAGCCAGTTTCTTCTCTATAGATTTTTTCTCTGCGCCCTTGGCTATTTCCAGCGCTTCTTCCCAGCACTCTATAGCTCCTTCATAGTCCTCTTCCTGAAAAAGAGCTTCTCCTTCCTCTATATAAGCCTGAATCTTCTCTTTTCTATGCTGCTCTTCTTTTTGGCGATTAACTACTTTACGTTTTCTTTCCTGGGCTCTTTCAGCTAAAGGCGCAAAATCCCCTTCTGGAAACTCTCGTAAATACGTTTGATAGCCTTCCAGGCTATCCTGTTCTTTAGCGGCTTTCCAGGCAGCTATGTCTTTATCCTTGAGACTATAGGCAGAAAGCTGGGCTATTCTTGACTGAGCTAGTTCTACAAATTCTCCTTCCGGGAAGTTTCTAAGGTAGGATTCATAGGCTTCCTGGCTATGCGCACGTTTGGCTTCATTCCAGGCAGATACATCCTGCTGTAGGGGGTCAAGAGATTTTTTATGGGGAGTTTTCTTCCTTAATTTCTTGAAAATAAACTGTCCTCCTTCATTTCCATTAATGACTAGCTGCGCAAAATTTGGGGTCTGTTTTTTATTCGTTTTATTTTCAGTTAGTTCCAGCACTTTATCTGCCAGTGTGGAAACCCTCAGGGTATCTGTATTTTTCTCTAGCTGATCTATTAGGGAGAGAGCAAAGGGACTACCCTCGCCTGAGACGCCATCTGCTACAGGTTTATTCCTGCCAGAGGTAATGATCCACCGTGAAGGGGTTCTAAAGAGCTCTCCCAAGTCTTGATCGCTTTCAAATACGAAATCTCGGGTAGGGATCATCGATCCTGCATAGCATGAATCAGAAAATAGAATTACATGTCTGCACTTCGTAATATCCTCTATCTTATCAATGATATTTCTACAGCTGACACATGAATCTATATCGCCCTGCTCAGCATCATAAGAGATCCAGTATCCTCTGGTCTTATTATCATTTAGAATACCATGACCAGCATGGTATATAATTAGATTATCCTTTTCTTCTATTTTATTTCTAATCCTTCGAAAACTGCTCAAAATTCCTCTTCGAGTAGCCTTTTTGTCAAAGCAACTGATGATCCTTTCTTCTGCGAAGCCATATTGATGCTTCAAAATATTCTCTATCTGCTGCGCATCCCGAACGGGATTAAATAAGTTAGGAATATTCTTATCCTGATACTCATCGAGGGCTATCGTCAGCAACCAGTTATTGCCAGCAGATCGGGTCATGTATGAGGCTTGTACGCTTTTATTTCAAATCTAATAAAATTTCTCCAAGCATACCTTTTCTGTACTAATTTAACCCCTACCCTATTCAAAGCGCTTTCCTGGCTAACTGAGGCAGGGATGATAAGCTACTTTCTGTTACGGTTAAAACATTAGATTAACGTGGACTAGGTGAATCCTTAATAGGGGTATACCATAATTCCCCATAAAGTAGCAGGTATTTTTTGCCTGGAATTAAGGGTAAAACTTCTGAGGGAATATCCCACTTAAAGTATTGGCTGACTATTCTATCCAATACCAGCTTAGATTGTATCAAAATTTGCGTGCGCATGGTGTGCGCATAAAAAAAGCACTTACAACATGTCTGTTATAAGTGCTTGATTTTCAGTGTCGAGGTGGCAGGATTCGAACCTGCGACCCCCTGCTCCCAAAGCAGGTGCGCTAACCGGGCTGCGCTACACCTCGAATCTTTTCAGATAATAAAAGCAAGCAGGGCTTGCTTATCTGGCGGAGAGAGGGGGATTCGAACCCCCGGTACACTGTTAGCGTACGGCAGTTTAGCAAACTGCTGGTTTAAGCCACTCACCCATCTCTCCAGTTCATTCTTTTTTTGGACTGGCAAATATAGGCAATACCCTCTAAACTCCTATACTATAAGTGAAATTTTTTCTTCACTTAACCTTTCCTTTTACATGTGTCTTAAGTCAGGCTGTTGTCTGACATACAGGCAAAAAAAAAGTGCTCATTATCCTGAGATAATGAAGCACCCGATAAATACCCATTACTATTTCTTGATCCTTCAAGAATACTCTCTAGTTACTGCTAATCTGCCCCAAACCCAAAGTAAATTGTCTATCTGTACAAACTATGTTCACGAAAGGTCGCTTTTGCCTACATGATCGGTAATTATGATTTGGACAATTGCTCTAATTTTTTCCTATAAATATTCACATTTTTTCATTTTAACACGCAAATTGGAATATTCATTTCAAAATTAGCCGTATTTGTTGCATCCCTATGCCGTATTTGTTGCATACTCATGAGGATTATTGAGGGCGACTATAGCTACATATTATCCCCCAAAGTAATTTCATAGTAGAGAGTTGAATATAGGAATTCTACTTTTTCTAGGCAGATTTAGTGGACTAACC
>JBCDBC010000758.1:0-3636 GCA_039184535.1 Bacteroidota bacterium
CTTCTAGCCATACGGAGGCACCCTCTTCAGCAGCTGAAGCACTTACGCTTACCATGAATCTACCTGCCTCAGGTACTGTTACATCATAGCTAAGCCATCCATCTTCGTCAAAAGAAACGCCACCTTCTGTAGCATCTACTTCCTTGCTGGAATCCAGAAAAGATCCGGCTTCTATTACTACAAGGCCTGCATCTACTGAAGAATCGATGGCCTCTTCAGTAGAAGAATTGGCATCCGTGGGAGCGGAACAAGCTCCCAGTATAAATAGTCCTATAAGATAAAAAAATGATATTCTGATATTCATAGGGGTTAGGATTTTACTAATACTTTTTCTAGTTCTTCCAGGGTCTTCCCTTTAGTTTCCGGTACCATTCTAATGACAAATAGTAATCCCACTACAGCGAATAAGCCATAAATGAGGAAGGTAGTGCTATTACCAAAAGTAGACAGCTCCCAAGGGAAAACAAGTTGAACCATAGAGCTTACAATCGAATTGAGAAAACCTACAAGGGAAATAGCAATTCCTTTTACTTTCATTGGAAATAGTTCGGAAAAGAGTACCCACATAACTGGGCCTAATGATATAGCAAAAGAGGCGATGAAACCCAATATCCCTACTAAAATGAGAGTAGGGTCCATTTTTATAGATGCTGTGATAAGTTGAGATTCCAATTTTCTTGCATCCTCCGCACCTAGCGCCTGCTCAGTTGCCACCTTAAAGTCAATATCATTGTCATAAGTATTTCCAACTATTGATTGCAACTGCTCCACATTCACTCCTTCTAGATTTGCCAAAGATTCTTCTGATAAGTTGTAAGTAGCAGTTCCAAAACCATAAGCTAGTAGTAACATAAAAAAGGCGATCCCCCCTATACCAGCTATCAATAAAGGTCTACGTCCTAACTTATCAATGTACATAATAGCCAAAACGGTAAATACTAAGTTAACTACACCTACCAGAATAGCTTGGACAAAGGAAGCATCTGTTCCTATCCCTGACTGTTCAAAGATCATAGGTGCATAAAAGAAAACAGAATTAATTCCGGTAATTTGCTGTAGAACTGCTACGACAATTCCTATAAGTAATACTAATCTGAAGGCCGGTTTAAATAGTTCAGTGAGGCTAGCGGACTCTCTTTCTTGTTCTGCAAAAAGACTTTCCTTTACATCAGCTAATTGTTGGCTTGCTTCATCAGGAGAAACGACCTTTTCCATCGTTACAAGTGCCTTTTCTTCCTGGCCTTTCATGATTTGCCATCTTGGGCTTTCTGGCACGAATAACATCCCGAAGAAATAGAGTACTGCAGGAAGGGTTTCTAATCCCAGCATCCAACGCCAGTTGTACTCATCAAACCTCATAGATACTGCCCATTCTGAGGCTGATTGCCCTAACTCTAGGATAAGATAGTTAGTGAAGTAGGCTACCGTGATCCCTATCACTATGTTCAGCTGGTTAAAAGAAACTAACCTGCCACGCATCTCTGAGGGAGCGATCTCAGCTATGTACATGGGAGCCAGTATCAAGGACATTCCTACTCCTACTCCCCCTATCATCCTGGCAATAACTAAAGTAATATAAGAGGGGGCTATGGCCGAGCAAATAGCAGAAATTGCATATAGAACAGCAGCTATTTGTAGCATTAATTTTCGGCCAAATTTATTACTGAGCGGGCCCGAAACCAGCATGGCGAGTGCAGCTACCCAAGACAATGAGCTAACGGCCCATCCTACTTGAATTTTTGTCAAGTTAAAATCCGACTCTATGAATTTCACAACCCCTGAAATCACAGAGGCATCAAAGCCCATAAGAAAACCGCCCAGTGCCACGATGAGGGCTACCTGGACGGTATAAAATTGTTTAGAACTCATTAAGTAGTAGTAATTAGTAGTTAAGGGTTTTCTAGTCTAGCCTTAATATAGGCAAAACTGTATTCTTTCCCACTAATTCAACTTATTCGCCAAGCTTCCCCAATACTTTTCCTAATAGTCCATTGAATTCATCAGGCTTCTCATTCATGGGATAATGACCTGTAAGCCCTATGGAAATGACCTCAAATTCTACTCCACTATTCTTAAGCCCTAGCGTATCAGTAGGATAATTCTCACTATTAATCAGGAATAACTTTCTGTCTAATTCTCTCAGTTTTACAGCTTCATTTTGAGAATACTCAAAGTAATGACCTATGCTGGAGATAGCGACTGCCTCATCCGATTCCAACAGACTTGTAGTTACCCGATTTACAATAGTACTATCTGTACTGGCATCAAAGAGGTAAGCCTGCGCATACTGAGAAACTACCTCTTGATAGTTTTCTGTTAGCATCCCCATGAAGCCATCTATCTCTGCTTGCATCTGCTCGTCTGCTACCTGTCCCACTTCCTTAAAGTTATCTACGCCCACCACAGCAATGACCTTCGGCTGATTTAGCGCAGCTTCCAATACCACATCTCCTCCCATAGAATGCCCAATGAGTACAACCTTACTTAGTTCCAGTTTCTCTATTAGGGTATTTACATCGGCGGCGTAGGCCTCTATGGAATAAGCTTCTCTCTCCTTTCCTGATTTCCCAAAGCCCATCATATCCATGCTTACCACCCTATAGTCTGGACAAAAGAAGGTTTGCTGTTCAGCCCAGTAGTCAGCATCTATTCCCCATCCATGCACAAAGAAGAGGGTCGTGTCTCCTTCCCCGCATGTCGTGTCTCCTTCCCCGCATTGAGTTAGGTGTATCATTCCCTGATCAAAGTTGCTGGAAAGACTTTGTTCACCAGAATAACCTTCCGAGGCCAGTGCTTCCTGCTTCTCCTGCCCAGCGGTACAAGCCCATAGGGTAAATCCACATAAAATGAAGGTGTAGGTTAGGTTTTTCATAGAATCTTAAGGATTAGAATGTCCCTTTGGCATTAATCTTAGTAGCATTTTTACTTGCGCCAGGCATCTCCCCTCTCTTTCCATGGGCAGCTGTGCGTACATAGCCGGCTTCATGTAGGTACCAGTCCTCTGTTAGGAACGCAGGCAAATCATCTCCCGTTTCCTCCATCCATTCTCCAAGTGTATTTCTCATTTCCGCTAAGGCAGACTCGTAGGAGGGTACTGAAGCCACATTCACCAGTTGCAGAGGGTCAGTTTGTAAATCGTAAAGCTCTTCCTGCGGCCTGGGAACCATGAATATATCTGCCTGGATAGGAGAAAGTTTCCCTTGTGCTCTCAGCTGATTTAGCTCTTTATGGGAAGGACTTTGGACCGCATCTGCAGGACCCATTTGAGGGGTGTTAGGCCTGGAGTTTAGGATGTACATATAGCGGTCATTTCTCACCATTCTCTCATGGGCTTCATAGTCATGCCAGTTATGCTCCCCAAAAACATGGGTGCGAAAGTCATCTTCCGGTGAGTCCAGTACGTGCTCAAAAGATACTCCCTGAATAGCCTCCGGTATTGCGACATCTGCTACGGTTAGGATAGTAGGTGCTATGTCTATGGCGCTAACCAAAGCATCACAGCTTTGCCCCTTTTGTGTTATCCCCTCAGGCCAGGAGATGATAAAAGGTGTTTTGAGCCCTCTGTCATTCACCCGGGTTTTGCTATGCGGAAAGGGACGTCCATTATCAGCCATAATGATGATGAGTGTGTTCTCA
>JBCDBC010000759.1:0-3626 GCA_039184535.1 Bacteroidota bacterium
AATTTCCATTCGGAATCAGTTAGATCACTGGGATACATAATTTTAAAGGGTTGGTACCTTAAAATTAACCTACTAACTGGTTCCCTTCTCTTTTATACATAAGTTTTTTAAACAGTCTCTTAATTGAAAAGGAAGCAAACATTCATTAACTCCATAAGTTGACCTATATTTACAACCCAATTTTAGTTTAAAAACCACCTAACAATCACAATATGAAAAATTACCTGCTAATTCTCGGATTTGCCCTATTTCTGTACAGTTGTGGAGGAGGTTCTACCACTGAAACAGCCGCAGAAGAGCCTGCTGTTGAAGCAGCTGTGGAAGAGCCTACAGCACCCGCTGAACCAGCTGGAGAAGTTTCTCTGGAACTTAATGGTTCTGATCAGATGCAGTATGATGTCAATGAGTTGAAAGTAAGTGAGAACTTCATGGTTACCCTTACCCTGAACCATACAGGGCAGCTCCCTAAGCAGTCCATGGGACACAACTTCGTGCTGCTTAAAGAAGGGACTGACGTAGCGGAGTTTGCTGTGAGTGCTATTGCAGCCGTAGATACAGACTATATCCCAGCTGGTGATGATGTAATTGCACATACTAAGATGCTGGGAGGAGGAGAGTCAGACACCATCACTTTCATGGCACCTCCAAAAGGGACATATGACTTTATCTGTAGTTTCCCTGGACACTATGGAATTATGCAAGGGAAGTTTATTGTAGAATAACTTCTCGAAAGGGGATGTGATTTTTTGGTGTTTACCTAAGAATACGCTCCAAACTACAGCTGTACCGACATTAGCTTATCAAGTGTAAGTATTGGTGCTGCTGTAGTTTTTTATTGTCTACAAACCTCCATCCAATGAAGAACTTCATGCAATTCAGTCCAGCTAATAATGAGTTTGATGAGTTGGAACGCCAGCTTAGCTGCCCAGTAGGAGAGAAGGGAGTAGAAGTAGGAGAGAATATGCTGAAGTCTAATATCAGTATGATTAAGGCTACCATTCAGCAGATGGGTGTTAAGGAAGGCCAACACATGTTGGAGCTGGGACATGGGAATGGCGGTCATTTACCTGATTTGTTAACTAAAGCTCCCTCCCTCATCTATAAAGGGGTAGAAGTATCAGACACCATGCATCAGGAAGCCCAGCGTCAAAACCAGCGGTTTATAGATAATGGCCAAGCTTCTTTCTCTATGTATGATGGAAAAACCCTACCCTTTAGTGATAGCAGCTTCCATAAGATATTCACCGTAAATACCCTCTACTTCTGGGAAGAGCCCGCTAACCTGCTGAAAGAACTCTACCGGGTGCTAAAGCCTGGAGGAGATTGTCTGATTACCTATTGCCAGAAGGATTTCATGCAGAAGATTCCATTCGTAGGAGAAAGATTCTCCTTATATGATACCCAGGATATTCTCCGCTTAATAGGAGGTGCCCGTTTATCTCCTATAGACACAGGGGTGGTAGACAAGCGTGAAAGAGTAAGAAGTAAGTCTGGAGATATGGTAGATAGAGAGTACTCTATACTAACATTTTCAAAATGATGAGTTGAGTTCCTCATTGTTAAGAACTACTCTATCAGGTTTCCCTATTCTCTTTCCACCAGATACATCATACTCCAGGAGGAGAGAGGACTTTTTTTCGTAAGACCTGCTGTAAGATAAGGGCTATCCCTAGTATGATGACGGAAGCCAGGACAGGACTTAGGCCGAACATGATGATAAGAGATCCTGCCCAAAAGCTGGCCGCAGCTCCCGCTACAAATCGGTAGTCTAAATTGAGAGAATAGAGAAAGATTGTGAGGAAGAGGAAACAGGTCTTGGACCAGTAGACCTTGTTAGCATCTACGAGCATATCGGCAGGAGTATTGGCCGCGCTATAAGAAGCGAAAATGTTAATGCCATCCCCAAACCATAGGCGGAAGGTCATATTAAGGATGAGATAGGCATAAGATATGACGAGGAGGTAGAATAGCCAATCTGTGCGTAGGTTGTAGCGTAGATTTTTCATTGAGTGGTATATTGATATTTGAATAAGGTGTTGAGTACAGGGTTACTGACAAAGCGGAAAGCGTAGGAGCGGTAGGAACTCCATTGGCAGGAAAACTGCCAACGGAGTGAGTAGATCAGTGTTTGTTTACTGTATCAGGCTTACTATGCCACTCGTAAAATATCCCTTTAGGATCTCTCTTTGCACGAATAGCTTGAACCTTCTCTAAATGTTCGTCCTTCATGAAAGTATCCGTACGCTTATGTAAGGCTTCGTCCGCTAGCTGAATACCTGAAGAAAGGTGCTGCATCTTCTTCATGGTATTACTCGCCCAGTCTCCATAAGTAGGCGTATCAGCAGGGTTCTTCCAGCAACTATAAAGAGAAAGGTAGATATTATCCTCATTGCTGTAGGCCATATCTTCATGTAATTCCCCAGGATGCCAGTTTAACCAAAGAAAATGTGAGGGTGGGGGAGGAAGAGTTTCTGAAATCTCCTTGAAAAAGGGAATCAACTCATCTATGGATGCGTGGGTCCACATATTATCCACGCCCCAGCAATGGTCTTCCGGATAATGGGACATGACTGTTTTGTAGAGCATGTCAATTCCTGGATTGAAGGCAGGTGTTTTGATGATGGCTTTATGTGCTATAGGGCTGTTCTTCATAAAGTTTTGCGCCTCCTCAAATTCATCTTTGGTATCTGCGAATATAGGGGCTATGGCTTCTATCCCAGGCCCCAAAAGACCCATGATATTTTTATTCATCACCATTTGGAACTCTACAGCTTTTGGGATTGTTGGTCCTGCATCATATGCCCACCTGTATACATCCTCCAGATGCTTCATCTTAAAGTCATGTACCATAACGGCACGGTACTTAGGTAAGTCGTAGACTCTTAGGTAGAACTTTACTACAATTCCGAAAAAACCTGCACCTGCACCTCTTACAGCCCAGTACAAGTCTGAATTGGTGTTAGCATCTGCATACACTAGCTCTCCATCTGATGTAACTATGTCTAGCCCCAGAATACTCTGGCAAGCGATTCCCAACTTCCTTCCGTTCCACCCATACCCTCCTTGGAGAAGGTATCCTCCCAAGCAAACGCCAATGCAATGACCAGCCGGGAAAAATAAATCATCCTTGTAGAGCGCTTTCATCAAATCACTTCCTCCTACTGCAGGACCAGCCTCTGCCGTTTTTTCTTCAATATTCACAGAATATTGGTTGAAATGTTTCATGTCTATGAGGAGACAATCTTCCCTGATAAAATTGGCGCTGAAACTATGGCCACCAGAAGTTATGGTGATTCTCCTACCTATTTTTTGTGCATGTCTGACAATATTGATGATGTCCTCTACTGTCTTGGGCTCGTAGATACTGGCGGGCCTTTGTAGAATAGGCGTTTTGTTAAACAAGGTCTCCATGACCACCTCATCAAAGTTATTATCTCCTTTACGGAAAGTGTCTCCGCTAATCGCAAGCTCAGAGTCAGTGGCATAGCTTTCATATAGCTTAGGTAGAATGGAAGCTAAATGCGTCATTTCCTCTGCGCAATGAAGAAGTAAATCTTTTGCGAAAGAGGTAGGTAAGACTTTGAACTTTTCTAGCACCTTAACAGCGGCCTGATTGATGAAGTTAT
>JBCDBC010000760.1:0-3624 GCA_039184535.1 Bacteroidota bacterium
ATGAAGTTATCCTTACGGGCAGATAAGTACTTCCCACTCATCCAGAATCTAGAACGCATTTCTGTACCTTGATCCGTAGATCTCACTTGATGTACCAGATACCCAAAGTCAATAGGGAAAGTAGGATGTCCGATTCTAGCGCAGATGTAAACGGCTTTTTGTGGGTGATTGACAGTATCATGAGAAAAACCAAACTCTAGAGGAGATTTAAATTGGATAGCTGCGTCCATGGAATCTTCTCCTATGTATTCTTTGATGATAGAAGTTCTCCCTATGTAGCAATGGTCATTTCTGCCATCTTCCCATTTGGCACTTAGGTGGGCTTTTGGGTGCCACAACTTGTAGCGGTTGTCCTCAGAGCCATGCCATCCAAACCACCAGTCCCACATCTCTGGGGTAGTATTTGGCATAAGTGTTTTCACCGCTACGGCCATGCTACCGTCTTCAGCTACGGAATACCCGGTTTCTACAGGCATGTCTCCAGTTTTTTCTAGTAAAGTTATTTCATCTATATCTGGTAAAGTACCCCATGGAAGTGGGGTTTCTGCCTGCTTCTTTACGTCTTCATGGATTTCTACCAATTCCTCCTGGTAGAATGAGGCGTATTCTGATTGTAAGTCTTTTTCGTTAAATCCTAGATATGTTTTTGCCATTCTGCTCAATTCTGATGGAACAATGACAAAACTAGGAGGAGCACTCGGCCAAAATTTTGAATTAGTTCAAAATTTTTCCGCAGAAAATTGAATACAGACTATCCTTGCTTCTTGAGTTTGCTCAGCCAGGCGGAAGAAACACCACAAAATTCAGCTATATATTTGGAGGGAACTCTTTGAATAACAGAAGGCATATCCTGGATGATGAAATCATATTTCTCCTTGGAAGAATAGGCGATGAGTTTGGTTTTTAGCTCATACTCTTCCACCATAGCCGTGATCACCACATCATGGTAGAACCTAGCAAAGTATTTATCCTGCTCTCTCAGTATGTCTACCTCTTTTTTAGGTAAGGCTAAGACAATGGAATCACTAATAGCTTTGAGCTCACACTTAGTCGGAACCTGTGTGAAGTAACTATCTACACAGGCCATGATCATATGTAGGTTATCCAGGTAGAAGTTAATGGTCTTGGCGGCCCATGTGTGCTCATGGATATAGCGACAAACAAATCCTCCCTCAACAATGACAAACATATTTTTACAGATCTCTCCTGGATTAATAAGGGTATCCTTTGATTTTATCTTGAGGATCTTCAATTTGGTGTGGATGTGTTGAATACTATCCTCGGAAACCTGCAGGCTCCTAAGGTTAGATAAGTAGTCGCTGATAAATTGTGTAGTTCTCGCTTGACTCATAGCAGCCCTAAAAAGTTACCCTTCTAATTTAATAAAATCAGGAAGGAAGGCGCCTATTCACAAGCTTACTGGGGGGATAGCCGAAGCATTTCTTGAAAGCAGTGGTAAAGTGCTGCGGATTTTTATAGCCTATTTTATCAGATACCTGGCTGATGGTAAGACTTTCATCCAGGAGCATATTTCTAGCCTGGCTCATCTTAACGGAATTCCAATATTTAAATACAGTAGTTCCAAATACCTCCTTGAAGCCGGTTTTTAAGGAATATTCATTGGTCCCGAAGTGCTGAGCTAACTGAAGGAGGGTCATAGGATTACCTACATGTTCTGACAGGTACTTCTTCACCTCATGTATCCTTTCTACCTCATACTTTTTGAGTTTCAATTGGTGTACATGATTAAGAGAGGACATTTGTTCCAGTTGCAGAAGAAGTAGCTCCTTAGCCTTAGTCTCCAGGTACATTCTCTTAAAAAAGCCTACCCGATCACAGTGGATGATATCATTAATAATCAAATGCATGGCTGGCGTTATAGGAAGATGTTGAGGCATGAGGGTTCCTATACGCTTCTCATCTATACTTTTGGTGAACTTCTTAAATAAGGTGTTATCTGGTGGGAGAAAAGACTTGAAAAAACCAGGCTTCAAATTAATCTCAAATAGTTTTACGCCCTCTTTGGGGGGATAAAACATCTTTCCTTTGAAGTAGGAAGCATAAAGAATATTGTGCTGATTATACCCAAACTGAAAATTCTGTTTTGTATCTGATTCGTATCCTTTTGTCTCTCCGGCAAGAGCAAAATGAAGTTCAACCGATTCCATTTCTGCCTCTACCGCTATTTCTGTTAGATTTCTCATGAAGATATCCCCATACCCTATGTGGATATTCTCCATATAAACTTCTTTGTAACTCCCAACGCCCCCCAAGATAGCCGCATTGTAGCAGGCTTCTGTAATCCCACCCTGATCATCTGAGGAGAAATTGATAGGATAGTTTTTCTCTATCATGGCGTCCTGAAAATCGCGCTGATGAAGACGTACTCTCATAGCATTTATAGGTTGGGTTTTACCTACTTCCTTTTGCGTAGGTTTTTCTCCTTCTGGCGTAGGCCGTTACATCAATCAATATATGATATTAGCCATATATAACCAATTATTTATACTAGTTCTAAATAAGAGAATACCGTCAAACCTAAGATTATGCACAGAAACCTACTTGTTTTTATATGTATATGGTCTTTCTGCCTGTTTTCTGTAATAGGACAGCACTCTATTCAGGGAATGGTAAAGGGCCAGGAGGGAGTCCTACTAGAAGGAGCTACAGTAGAGCTGCTAAACTCCTCTAAAGGTGCTATTACAGATGCGAAGGGAGAATTTACATTGGAAAACGTACCAGAAGGAATCCAGGTTCTCAAAGTGAGTATCATAGGGTACGCTACCCAAACCCAAACCGTCAAAGTACCTACAAAAGATAATATTCTCTTTGAGCTTCCAGAGTCTTTCCAGGAACTGGCGCCCATACTTGTAACTGCCACTAAGAGAGAGGTAAATGCACAAGATGTCCCTACAGCCATTTCTTCTATTGATGCTTCAGATATACTCGATCTTCAAATAGATAATATCAATGACGTAGGGAAAGCCATCCCTAACTTTAATACCTATGATGATGGAGGAGGCAGTTTCCCATTGGTATCTGTAAGAGGTATAGCTACCATCAGCGATGTTCCCATAGTAGGGATTTATGTAGATGACATCCCCCTATTTAATACGGCTTCTTTTCCAGCAGTACTTCAGAACCTGGATAGAATTGAGGTATTGAGAGGGCCTCAGGGTACGCTTTACGGTAGAAATAGTCTGGGAGGAGTGATTAACATTATCACCAAACAGCCTACCAACAAAACTCAGGGACATATAACACTGGGGTACGGAAACCTGAACCAGCTGCAAGTCAATGGCTCAGTTAGTACACCACTCGTAAAGGATAAACTCTTCCTGGGTCTGGATGGAAGCTTTAGCAGCAGGGATGGATATATTAAGAATACCTTCCTGGACCATACAGAGCTTTTGGGGAATGAGATGGCCACCGGGAATGTACGCCTAAGTTGGCTGATGAATGATAAATGGTCTCTTACACTTAGAACGGGCATAGAGTCCAGAGAAGTAATTGCCTATGCATTCACAGGAGGCTTCGGTAGTACTGGTGCTCAGTTAGATTCTTTACGAGAGAATCATCCATATGAAGTAGATTATAATACAGAAGGAAATTATAAGACTTTAC
>JBCDBC010000761.1:0-3624 GCA_039184535.1 Bacteroidota bacterium
ACTGTATTGGTACCAGGAAGATTATCATTTTCCTGGTCAAGCCACTGAGCCCCAATTTTACCTGATAAAATTCCCAGCTTGGGATGCGTCCAGTCTAAGTCTATACTTTGAGTCTGGAGGACCAGGTCAATGGTGGGCGAGTTTCCTCTTCTTGCTCCAAATTCTTTTCTGGCATTTTTCTGATAGCCATACTGCACCTTTAGCACCTGCTTTTCGGTAGTGAAAGTCGCACTACCCTTATATAGGTCGTGAGCTACTTTCTGATTGGGTTGAACGATATCATAGGAGAAATCTTCAATGATTAGCGGCTCTACATTTTCAATAGCTCTCTGAATATCCTCCAAATTACCGAAAATAGATCCTCTCAGGATCCCTAATCGCTGATCTACCTTACTATAAAATCCATCTATATCCAGTTCCGGGAATGGATGAATACGTATGGCTCCGTAGTAACTCCTTTCTTCTTTTCCTGTGTTGGTGAGTAGATAATCCGGAGCAGAAAGGTCGCCCTGTTTTTGATAGGAGAATCCTCCTAACAAGCTCATCCATCCTAATCCTTGCTGAAGTTCTATGCTTCCCTCTCCTGCTTGCCCATTGGTTCTGCCTGTAAGGTTAGCACTACCAGAAAGCCGCTTCTCCAGACTAGGTCGGGGAGAATTGACCAGTATAACTCCTCCCAAAGCATCAGGCCCGTAGCGTACAGTAGCTGCTCCCTTTACTACTTCCAGGTTGTCTATGGAAGAGGCATCAATTTCTGGCGCATGGTCAGACCCCCAGTTTTGGAATTCATGCCTAAGGCCATTGTTCATGACTAGCACCCTGTTAGAATGCAGGCCGTGAATGATGGGCTTAGCTACGTTTTGACCTGTGCTGAGCATAGATACACCCGTAAGCTGGCTTGCCATCTCCCCAAAGGAGGCAGTTTGCATAGTCTCTAGTTCTATCTTACTAAGTTGAGTGGTGGCAAGAGAACCTATGGAAGAAGCTACTCTTTCTCCCTCAATGACTATGCTCTCCAGTTCCAGTGCATCTGGAACCAGGTAAATCTTTAGATCTTCATGGTAGTAGTCATGATGGTGGGTAAGAGCCTTGTATCCCAGGTAGGAGAATGAAAGGTCATATTCTTTCTCACAAAGATCCCGAAAATGAAAGCTTCCTGTACTATCAGCAATGAGACCTTGCTGACCATCTCCGAGAACTATCCGGACTGCTGGTAGAGGTTGTCCAGTGAACTTATCGAAAACCTGTCCGCGGATCTCTTTATCACAAGAATCCTGGGCAAATTGACTTGATACAGCTGCCATGATCAGGCAGAAGAAAAGGGTTAACGTTTTATACATAAACCAGCAGGTAGGTGGAAAAAAGAATTCTCCAATGGAATTTAAAAAAGCTTCAGATTAACAGCTGGTAGGCGGTCCCCTCAGATAGGGTGTGTGGATGGAAGGCGTTATTTCAATTTCCTTAAAGGAGGAAAACTCCAGATAAGGATCTATTCTATCTGAAAAAAATTCGATGGTAGGTAGAGGAGAACATTGAATTTCTTCATCACATAAATCACAGTGCTCATGTGCTAAGCTGATTTGGGTAGGCGAATCAGAAGCATGGTCTTCTACATGGAAGTGGCAGTCATGCTCATGCCAGAAGAAGTGGGAAGTCTTGATCGGAAAGGCTACAGGGATTACAGCCAGAAGTAAGAACCAGGCTGACAGAAGATGTTTGGGAGTTATGTTTCTCTGTCTTCTCAAGTAGTTTCCTTAATGCAATTCTGTTGCAAATATAGGAAATCCCCAACATAAACCTACCTTTATCAGTCTTACGTATATGTTAATACCTAAAAAATACCTAATTGGAATAATTTCTACCTAAACATTACGCTTGATATGAATCCTGTTTCCCTGTTTAGGGAAATTACTTTAATAATTGTAATATCAAGAAACCTTAAGCTCTGATACATGCAATCCAGAATACCTAGTGCCCGCCAACTTTGGCTAATCTTGTTATTTGCAGGCCTTTCCGTCCCATCATATTCTCAAACCACTTTCCTAGAAAAAGACGGAGTTATCTCCATAGAAGCTGAGCATTACACAGAAAATAGAGGAGCCTGGGAGCAGGTAGAAGGAAGAAACGCTTATCCCTTTGAACTTAGAGGCATCTTTAATGCTGAGGTAAACAGCCTACTCATAGCTAATATAGATGGAATCATTCCCACTGCCTTGAAAGGAGAGGTAGTCATTTCTCAGGATCCCGTCATGATAGGAGCAGGCAAGACCAATGAATACGCAACAGTGCTTGCCAGCTTTACAGATGATCCAGATCATGCAGCAGTTTTTGCTTATAAGAAAGGAACTCAGATGCCAGGAGGGAAGGCTTCCGGAACCCGCATAGGCATTTTTAGTGGCAAGAAAGACTGGAATGGAAATGGCTGGAGAATTTACGGTTCTATCATGGAGTGGCTGGTAGGGAAGAAGAAGGATGCCAAGATACTCTTCATCGCTAATGATGTGGCCAAAGGTACAGATGATGGGATTACGGTAGATAGACTTAAGTTTTTAAAGTATACGGTTCAGGCAGTTACAGATGAGGAGTTTGTTCCTCAGATGCTTTCCGGCGTGGATATAGTCCTCATATCTGAAACCACCAGTGATGCTATACTAGGAGATCAACTAAAGGATGCCAAACTTCCGGTTATGGTGTGTAACGCTCTTCTGTTTGATCGTATGGGGATGATCAAGAGTGTGCCTCAGTGGGTAGCGGAAGAAGGACAGTCAGGTAATGCGATGATGATCAGAGAGGGTAGAAAGGATGATTACATGCGTTACGCTGTTTTTGTGGAAGAGGCAGGCAAGTATAACTTATATGCTCTTGGAAAAAATGCCGGATTGGAAGGCCAGGAAATTCCCATAGCCTTGAATCCTAGATCTCTTTCACCCACAGAGGCGTTGACATCTTTCAACCTACAAGGAGATGCAGCTTGGGTAGAGGCATACGAAAAAATCAACTTCCAGCGTCCTGGCTGGCACGACCTATACATACTCAAGGGAGAAAAACTACCTGGAGCCTATGAATTCCCCAATTTCAGATTGGATAAACTGGTTCTGTCAAAAGACAAACTCAGCCTTAACGGCGATGGCCCAGCTGAAACTCGAAATGAAGGTGACATAGATGTCCCTACTTCTATGGTAGTCTACAGAGAGTTTCTTCCTCGTCAATTGTGGGAGATACAAGCTGGATTTGCAGTTATAGAAGCAGAACAAATAGATCATCATCCTTCCTGGGCTAAACAACAGCTTCCTCAGGGGTATTCAGGGAATTCTTTCCTGGCCTGGAAAGGAACAGACAGGATGATCAGCCTGGATGGAACGGATGGGCCTAAGGATTATAACTACGTAAGACAAGGACCTCAGGAAGAGTGGCTCATCTTAGGATTAGATGTTCCTGCTGATGGAATCTATTCTTTGGATATGCGCTGCTACATCCCTGAAGATAGGCTGAATCAGGATCTATGGCTGGGAGTCCTAAGTAAGGAAGGCATAGGCGTTCACAGCAAAATACGGAAGGTGCAAAGCCTGGGGAAGAAAATCCCTTCAGAAGCTGGATTCCAGTGGTTAACTGAGGAGGTTCCTG
>JBCDBC010000762.1:0-3621 GCA_039184535.1 Bacteroidota bacterium
GTTGGGATGAGTTAACCGCCAGCCATAATCCTCTTTCAGAGAGGTTTATTCCTGATCCAGAAAGTCTATGGACCATCATGTTTACTTCTGGTACAACCGGAACGCCTAAAGGGGTCATGCACGTCCACAAGACACCAGCCCAGATCGTGAAGGATGATGTTAAAAACGACTGGATCAAGGTAGGAAGATATCCAGGTTCCCGCTTCCTTTCTTACCTTCCGCTGAATCATGTAGGGGAGAAAATTGGGATCTACGCTAATGCCGTATGCATAGGAGGGACTATCCACTTTGCAGAAAACATAGACACCTTCGCGGACAATCTTCAATACACTCAACCGAATATCTTTTTCGCTGTACCCAGAATCTGGACCAAGTTCTACCTGGGAGTGGCCAGCAAGATTCCTTTAAGTGCACAGAATTGGCTATTCAAAATTCCGCTGGTTTCAGGCATTCTCAAGAAATCTATCAAAAAGAAGCTAGGGATGGGAGATGCAAAGATCGTAGCCACTGGTGCTGCGATCACTCCCGCCTATCTCAAGAAATGGTATAAGCAGTTTGGACTGCACCTGATAGAAGCCTATGGAATGACAGAGGTATGTGGGTCTTTCACTAACTCGGTGGAATTAGATTGTCCCCTGGACACTGTAGGTAAAGCCGTCCCAGGTTGCGAGGTGAGGATAGATCCGGATACAGGAGAAGTACTCATGAAATCGCCCTACATGATGAAGGGCTACTACAAGGCACCTGAGCTTACCGCCAAAGTGCTAAAAGATGAATGGCTGCATAGTGGAGACCAGGGCACATTGGATAAGGATGGATACTTGAGAATTATAGGAAGAGTATCTGATGCATTCAAGACCAGCAAGGGAAAGTTTGTTACGCCTAACCCCATGGAAGAGACCCTAGGCGATACAGAACTCATAGAGCAGGTATGTGTGGCTGGTTTAGGGATCCCTCAGCCTATTGCGCTGGTGAATCTGTCTGAAGTAGCAGGAAGTAAGGAAAAAGGAGCTATAGAAGAAGTTCTTTTGGGCAAGCTGGAAGAGGTAAATAGTCGGGTAGCCAATTTTGAGAAGGTATCTACCCTCGTCATTGACCAGGAAACCTGGACTCCCGAAAATGAGCTCATTACACCTACCCTGAAGATCAGAAGGCAAGCCCTCAATAAAAAACACGGAGAACATTTTTTGAATTGGCATAACAGCAAAGACACCATCATATGGCTGGTATAAAGACCCTACTCATTACCGGAGGTAGCAGTGGCATAGGCTATGCTGTTTCTGAATACTTCGCCAAAGCCGGCTACCGCATCCTATGGGCTTCCTGGCTGGAGGAAGAATTGCAGGAGGCTAAAACTCGTTTGAGCAATTCTCATACGGGTACAGAGATCCATACGCTGGCCATAGATCTTAGTAAGGAGGAAAGTTGCCAACAGGTATTTGACTGGACTAAAGAGAATGGATGGACGGTAAATGTCCTCATCAACAATGCTGGGTTTGGGACTTATGGTTTTTTGCAGGAAACAAGCATGGAAAAGGAGATTGCCATGATCAAACTCCACATCCTGAGCACCTACAAATTGACCCGTCTCTTTTTGAGTGAAATGATAAAAAGAGATGAAGGAAGCATCATCAATATTGCGTCAAATTCTTCCTTCCAGCCTACCCCTAAATTGAATACATACGCTTCTACCAAGGCTTTTGTAAACCACTTCACCAGAGGCTTACATGAAGAACTAAAAATGTCGGGTTCTAAGGTAAAAGCCATTTGTGTTTGTCCAGCAGCCATACGAGACACAGCCTTTAGGAAAGGAGAAAAATTAGATAAGGTAAAAACCTTTGATGGCTTAGCCACAACTACTACAGCTGAAGTGGCTAAGAATATCTGGAATGGTTTTCAACAAGGAAAGGCTTTCATTGTGAGTG
Source organism: Bacteroidota bacterium (assembly GCA_039184535.1). Classification (GTDB taxonomy): domain Bacteria; phylum Bacteroidota; class Bacteroidia; order J057; family J057; genus JBCBKZ01. Next base: position 1,926 of record JBCDBC010000762.1, read on the forward strand.
GATGGAAAATGCGTCTTCTCTATAGCATAAGCTGGCTGATACCTTATGGATTAACCCAAGTGTTAGTAAAAAGAGAAGTACAAACTACGGATTAATGAGACCTTTAAGTTCCCATATACATACCAGCTCTGCCGTTTTTCAGGAGAATCAACAAGAGATGCTCAAGCTGGTAGAGAAACTCCATAAGCATCTGGAAGAAAGTAGATTCCAGGGAAAAGAGAAATCCATTGATAGAGCAAGAAGGCGAGGCAAGTTGCTGGCCAGAGAAAGAGTAGAACTGCTGCTGGACCAGGACAGTCCTTTCCTTGAGTTACTGCCACTTGCCGGTATGCAAAAGAAGGGGGGTTTTGGGACTGGAGGAACTTCTGTTTCGGGTATAGGCCTGGTAGCCGGAAAACTTTGCATGATCAACTCCAATGTAGGAACCCGAAAAGGAGGTTCGGTAGATTATACCACGGTCTACAAAGGCTTTAGAATTGGGCAGATTACCCGTGAATGTAGGCTCCCAACCATCAATATGGTGGAAAGTGGGGGTGCCAACCTACCTGACCAAGCCAAGATCTTCAATGTAGGTGGAGAAGGCTTTAGAGAAATCACCCGTAGATCCGAAATGGGTATACCTACGATTTCTGTGGTATTCGGGAACGCTACGGCTGGTGGTGCCTATATCCCTGGTATGTCGGATTATGCCATCTTCCAGAAACAGGCTGCCAAAGTATTTCTAGCAGGTCCGCCTCTGGTAAAAATGGCCACCAATGAGGATGCGACAGACGAAGAACTAGGAGGAGCAGAAATGCACAGCCGAATTTCCGGTGTCTCTGATTATCTAGCTGAAGATGAATTTGATGCTATCAGACAGGCCCGAGAAATCATGGAGTTCATTCCTGCAGGAGATCCTCATCTCGTACCAGATGGAGAAATTCAGGATCCTGTCTATTCTCCAGAAGAAATCCTGGGAGTAGTTCCTCATGATGTGAAGACGCCCTTTGATGTGCGAGAACTGATCATGAGAATTACAGATGGTTCTCTCTTCTCAGAATTCAAAAGTGAATATGGCAATACCATGGTTTGTGGATGGGCGCACATCCATGGCTATCCGGTGGGTATACTGGGAAATAATGGCGTGATATTCTCGGAATCTGCCAACAAAGCAGCCCAGTTTATCCAGTTATCTAATCAAAAGAATATCCCTCTCATCTTCTTACAGAATACCACAGGCTATATGGTAGGGAAGGCCTATGAAGAAGGCGGCATTATTAAGAATGGAGCCAAGTTGATCAATGCCGTTTCTAATAGCAAGGTCCCCTCCATCACCCTCATGATAGGGTCCTCCTTTGGTGCAGGGAACTATGGTATGAACGGGAGGTCCTATGATCCAAACTTCCTCTTCTCCTACCCTAATTCCAAGATAGGCGTGATGGGCTCAAAGCAGTTAGCGGGGGTGATGCGTATCATACAGAAAGCCTCAGCCAAAGCCAAAGGCATCCCCTATGATGAGCAGCAAGCTCAAATGATGGAAGCTATGCTGGTCGCAGAAGCTGAATCTAAGTCCTCTTCCTGGCATGCTACCTCAGAGTTATGGGATGATGGCATCATAGATCCACGGGAAACCAGGAACTATATGGGCTTTGCATTAACTGTATTGTACAACCAAAAAATAGAAGGCACCAGCAGCTACGGCGTTTGGCGACACTAA
>JBCDBC010000763.1:0-3619 GCA_039184535.1 Bacteroidota bacterium
TGCTTTCCTATGAGTAGCTCCGGATTACGGCCGCTAATAAGAGATAGAAATAGAATGCCATCAGCCTCTTTCACGATCTGAGTAGGGCTACCGGGAAAAAGAATAACCGGAACATCAGAATGTGCTTTGATGTACTGCACAACCTCATGTATTTCCGTGCCCGCCACCAAACTTCCTCCTACCAGAAAGACATCAGGTTTGTGTGTATTAGCCAGATCTACCACCTTTTTCAGGCGTTCTGTTCCGGCTTTGTCAGGATCTATCAGTAAGGCAAGTCCTTTGCGAGAGGTACTACAGAGCAGTTGAAACTGATTCAGAAGGGATTTCTTCATGCAGGGACTAGTCTACAGATGTAAACTTAAGAAAATTTTAGGTATGGAAATAAAACAGGTCTGAATCTTCAAAGATTCAGACCTGTTGAAAGATTTATCTGCTAGTAAGTCTTATTCTACTCCATGCATCATGCGCTTAAGTAGCGGATTCAAGGCAAACATGATCAGCCCGGCAGCTACAGGTACCAGCGTAAATATCAGGAAGAAACCTGAAATAGAGTAGGTAGCTGATATCTTGTCAATGAAACTACCAGACAGACCTGCCAGATAGTTAGCAATGGCATTTGCCAGGAACCAAACCCCAAACATCATTCCCACAAGTTTAGCTGGCGCCAGTTTACTCACAAAAGAAAGCCCTACAGGAGATACGCATAGCTCTCCTAATGTATGGAAGAGGTAGGCTATACATAGGAAGAACAAGCTTACACTAGCTGTCTCTGCTCCTTTAGGGATATTCATCCCACCTATGGCTAGTGCGGCAAATCCCAAGCCGAGGAGAACGAGTCCTATGCCAAACTTCGTCGGACCAGAGGGGTTAAACTTACTTTCCCATATTCTGGAGAAGACGGGTGCAAAGGTGATGATAAAGAAGGAGTTTAATATGGCAAACCAGGAGGCAGGCACCTCTGTTTGGCCTTCTATCTTTTGATTAACAGTAGCAGAAATAGCGGATTCATAATTTCCTTTGTCTTCATCCGGGATGTATTTCAGCTTCCCTCTACCATCCAGGTCTATGATGGAAATCTCTTTTCCTGTTTCTAACTCTAATGGAACCCGTAAAGTGGAAGTTACCTGTGCGGCATCCTGCTCATAGCTAATGTCATAAGCTTTCATCTTGAATTCATTCTGTAGCATCCAAAGAGCAGCTCCCCAAATGATTACGAAACTGAGTCCTAGGAAGGCTACGGAAGCCGGATACTTTTTGATGGTCCTGGAGAAGAGTTGATAAAGGAGCCAGGTGACTATGGCCAGCGGCCCAATAGTAAGTAAGGTATTGACGATTTTAAAAGCAGTTGCTTGCCCACCCGTGAGTATTCGTTCTGTGTAATCCTTCGCAAAGATGGTCATACTACCCCCTGCCTGCTCAAAGGCCATCCAGAAGAAGATGGTAAAGAAAGAGAAAACTCCAATTACGATCAATCTGTCTCTGGTAACATAAGCAGGTACATCTTCCTCTTCATGAGCTTCTTTTGCTGCCTCTTCGTCAGTCGCTTGTTGAGAAGGGGCTAGCCCTATTTTCCCAAAGATATTCTGCCCAAAGTAAAATTGTAGTAGGCCTAAAAACATGAATATTCCTGCCATTCCAAATCCCCAACTCCAGCCTACTTTCTCACCAAAATACCCACAGAGGAGAATTCCCAGGAAAGCACCAGCATTAATACCCATATAGAATATGGTGTAAGCAGCGTCTTTCTTGACTTCGTTATTCTTATAAAGTTCTCCTACTATGGAAGAGATATTAGGCTTGAAAAATCCGTTTCCGATGATAAGAAGACCTAATCCTACATAAAAGGTCATCTCTGTTTCAAATGCCAGGGAAGCATGCCCCAGTGTCATCAATAATGCTCCTATTACCACAGCCCACCTAAATCCCAGTAATCTATCCGCGATAAGTCCCCCTAAGATGGGAGTCAGATAAACCAGACCAGTATATAACCCATATAGTCTGAGGGCTTCCTCTCGGGGCCATGCCCAACCTCCTGCGGCTAACTCACTGACCAGAAAAAGAACTAATATGGCTCTCATCCCATAGTAGCTAAATCTTTCCCACATTTCAGTGAAGAATAAGACGAAGAGGCCTACCGGGTGTCCTAGTATGGTCTTCTGTGATGGATCATTTAAAGATAAGGGAGCGGATTGTGACATGTTAAAGCTTTACGTTAGTGAAAACATCTTATCTGAAAAACAGCCATCAGACTCCGCTTCCTAACGTTTAGATGTAGAGAAGGATGGTGCAAACGCTCAGATGTGAATTGTATAAAACTATCAATTTAGGCCTTTTCTACCAAATGGAGTGAATCCGACAAATAGGGCGACCAAACAAATGTATTATGCAATCGATTTCGTTAATATGAATTAATGTGAGGAGAAACATAGAATTTTTTGCATCTTTGTAGTTCCTCTTCCAACCTGTGGTAATAGTATGAACCTTATTTCTCATTTCTATCTCGATAGAGAACACCCTGAAAGTCTGTACTTTGTAGGTATCGCCACTCCTGACTTGGTTTCTGTATATGATAGGAAGACGAGATTAAAAGCTGCTAATCTGCCGCTCATCATGGAAAATGAATCCTCACGTGAGCAGATGAGCTTTTATAATGGCATACTAAGGCACTTTGAGGTAGATGCCCTCTTCCATAGTTCCGAATTCTTCCAAACAGAGACTCAGCTTCTGGCAAGACAGCTTAAGGACACCTTTGGAGATAAGCAGGTAAAAAGATCCTTTTTTGTCGCTCACATCCTTCTGGAATTGATTCTGGATAGAATTCTCCTTCTCAAAGATTCTGAGTTATTATTCTCCTTCTACAAGCATTTTCAGAATAAAGACATCCTAAAGCTGGTCTACTTTACGGAGTGGGCTTGTAAGAAACCGCTTCCAGGCTATGCTGCTTTTCTATGGAAATTTGCTGAGAAGAAGTTTCTGTATAACTATACTGAGTGGGAATATCTGGTGAAGGTAATGGAGAATCTACTTCAAAAAGTAGGGATCCAACATAACACCTATCTACATGATGTCCGCTTCATCCAGCAGCTGGAAATCTACCAGGAAGGACTCACTGAAAGATATCCTACGGCCCTAAGTACTCTTTCCTCTAAACTCATGGAAATTCCTTATTAAAGGATCCATTTAGAAAAGACCATACATCGTCTCCATTTTCGTTCTAAATTCAGGAAATCCAACACTTCTGTAGGGACGTGCTGAATCCATCTGTATGTAAATGTGAATCTTTTTTTGGATTTGAATAGCTTGTATTCCGAAATAGCTTTGAATCCTTAGAAACAGCTAACCATATGCTCAAGAAAGTAGGTCTACTTGCCTTTTGGGTACTAATATTTGTCATGACCGCTTGGGGACAAGCAGAGCAGGTGAAGTATGGAAATGATTTTCTCAATATAGGCGTAGGTGCGCGGGCTTTTGGGATGGGAAATGCCCAGACTGCCGTAGCCCATGACGTAACAGCCGCTTATTGGAACCCTGCCGGCCTGGTTCAGCAAAGGCAGATTATCCAGAAACCGGAAGTGGCTCTGATGTATGCGGCTTATTTTGCGAACATAGCTACCTATAA
>JBCDBC010000764.1:0-3616 GCA_039184535.1 Bacteroidota bacterium
AAATTCTTCGCCCACCAACATGCAGACATAGAAGCTGATCTCATTACCATGGCGAAAGGTATGGGTAATGGTTTCCCGGTAGGAGGTGTACTCATCAGTCCAGCTGTTGAGAGCTGGTTTGGGATGCTGGGGACTACCTTTGGTGGAAACCACCTCGCCTGTGCTGCTACGATGGCAGTCCTGGAAGTCATGGAAAAAGATGAGCTGGTAGCCAATGCTGCCATACTGGGAGAGAAGTGGATGAAAGAGTTAGCAAAAATCCCTGGTGTGGTGGAGGTCCGTGGAAAAGGCTTAATGATAGGGCTGGAATTAGCTTCCCCTGCCAAGCCTATCCGAAAGCAGTTACTCTTTGAACACAAAATATTTACAGGTTCTTCTTCTGAAGCCAGAGTTCTTCGTCTCCTTCCTCCATTAGGAATAGGAGAGGCAGAAACAAGCCGTTTTACACAAGCCATGAACCAAATAATGGTTCACCCTATCGCATAACATGTAGCTCAGGGTTTAAACCCTGAGCAATCAATAAAATCTGATTTTCAGAATAACTCCAGTGGTGCAAGCCATGTTTATCAAAAGCAAATAATCAACACTCCATGGACCGAGGATTTGAATCTACAAGAGTTCTTTCGGCAGCTAAAGCAGCCGGTCCATGTAAATCTATGAACCCACTATTTTAATGGTGGGGAGACCTAAATACTCATGAAACATTTTCTCTCTGTCAATGATGTAGACCAAATGGATAGGTGGCTGAAAGAAGCCATTTCCATCAAGAAAGACCCTTTTCAGTATGCTGAACTCGGTAAGAATAAGACCTTAGGGTTGATATTTTTCAATTCCAGCCTTAGGACGCGCATGAGCTCTCAGCGAGCGGCCTACAATCTCGGCATGAATGTCATTGTGATGAATGTGGGCACAGATAGCTGGAAGCTGGAGTTTGAAGATGAAAGCATAATGAGCGGAGATAGAGCAGAGCACATCCGTGAAGGAGCCGCTGTTATGGGCCAATACTGCGATATACTGGGCGTACGTGCTTTCGCAGGCTTAACTGACCGGGAGAAAGACTATCAGGAGGAGGTGCTAACCGCTTTCCAGAAATATGCTGGTGTACCCATCGTTAGCCTGGAATCTGCTACCCGCCATCCCCTACAGTCATTTGCGGACTTGATTACCATCGAGAGCTTTCGGAAGAAAGAAAGGCCCAAGGTGGTCTTGTCATGGGCCCCACATCCCAGGGCTTTGCCTCAGGCAGTAGCCAATTCATTTGCAGAGTGGATGCTGGAAGCGGAGGTGGACTTTTCTATCACTCACCCTAAAGGTTACGAACTAGACCCAGCATTTGTGAAGGACACCCCTGTCATCTATGATCAGGCAGAAGCCTTTCAGGATACTGATTTTGTATACGTAAAAAACTGGTCCTCTCTTAAAGAGTATGGACAAGTTCTGAATACAGATGTAAATTGGCAGGTGAGAGAATCTCTCTTTGCGGAGAATAGCCAAAGCTACGTCATGCATTGCCTTCCCGTAAGGAGGAATGTGGTGCTGGCAGATGATATACTGGACGGGCCACGTTCTTTAGTCATAGAGCAGGCCGCCAATAGGGTAGTTTCCGCTCAGACTGTTCTCAAACAAATCCTTGTATCATGAAAACACAGTATTGGCTGTTACTGATTTGTTTAGTTGGACTTAATCTTAGCCTGTTTGGACAAGGCGTTTCCCGCTCTGGCCCGGATGAAGTCATTCTCCATACATGGAAGGCTGAGGAGAGCTTCTCCACCTTCATGAATCGCTTTGAAGGGAAAGTAGTGTATGTGGATGTATGGGCGAGCTGGTGCATTCCCTGCAGGCATGAGTTTGAGTATTCTCGCGAGTTAAAAAAGGAAATGGCTAATGAGGACGTCATCTTCCTGTACATCAATGTAGACCTAAGCTCTGGGCAATGGGAAAGAGCCATAGAAAAATTCAATCTGATGGGCCATCATCTCAGCTTGAACTCCAGCCAGAGAAAAAGCTTTCAGGATGAGTATGGCGTTAAGGGCTATCCTACTTACCTGCTATTTGACAGATCCGGAAAGCTAAAGAAAAAAGATGCTCCCTGGCCTAGTCAAGGCAAAACGAAAAAAGCCATTCGCAAACTCCTATGAAAGACGTTCTGGTCATGAAAATTGGAGGGAAGGTCATAGATGATCTACCTGCCTTACAAAGCTTCCTTACTTCCTGGGCCAAACTTCCCGCTGAAAAAATCCTGGTGCACGGTGGAGGAAAGTCAGCTACTCAGGTGGCTTCCAAATTGGGTGTAGAAGCCCCCATGATTCAGGGAAGGAGAATCACCAATGAAGGCATGCTGGAAGTGGCCATGATGGTTTATGGGGGATTGGTGAATAAGCGTATCGTAAGCTTTCTCCAGAGCCAGGGAGTAAATGCTCTCGGGCTAACTGGTGCAGACCTGAACGTTATCAAGGCACACAAACGCCCCGTGAAAGAAATAGACTATGGCTTTGCCGGAGACATAGATATTGTGGATGGAGACATGCTATGCTATCTACTTGAGAAAGGAATTACGCCCGTCATGGCTCCGCTGACCCATGATAAACAAGGTCAAATGTTGAACACCAATGCAGATACCATAGCTGCTACGGTAGCCTCTGCCCTTTCCAGCCATTTTTCTGTAAGGCTCATGTATACCTTTGAGAAAGCAGGGGTGTTGACAGATGCTGAAGATGATACTAGTGTCATTCCTAAATTGACCCCTTCATTATACGAAGGTTACAAAGCTGACGGAACCATAGTAGAAGGCATGATCCCCAAGTTGGACAATGCTTTTTCAGCCTTACATGCAGGCGTAAAATCCGTTTACATTGGGAAGCAGGAAGCCATGAATAGCATTTATGAACCCTCTTTTAGTGGAACCACCCTATGCCTATCCTAAATACTCAAATCACAGAAGATTGTATTCAGCTCCTGCAGCAGCTCATAGAAATTCCTTCCTTAAGCAGAGAAGAGAATCTGACTGCGGAAGTCCTCTTTCACTTTTTCCAGAATCGTGGATTGAAACCCAATCAGAATGGAAACAATATCTGGCTAAAGAATGCAGGTTGGCATCCGGAACGGCCAACTATTCTCCTGAACTCTCATCATGATACAGTCAAGCCTACTAAGGGGTGGTCCTATGACCCTTTCACAGCTACACTGGAAGAGGATAAACTGACCGGTCTGGGAAGTAATGATGCTGGAGGTCCACTGGTTTCTCTCATAGCCACCTTTCTACATTATGCTGAGTCAGAAAATCTTCCCTTCAACCTCATCATGGCGGCTACGGCAGAAGAAGAAATTTCCGGTAAGAATGGTATTGCCTCCATCCTGGAAGAATTAGGCCCTATAGACCTGGGCATCATAGGAGAACCTACTCAAATGCAGATGGCCATTTCCGAAAAAGGACTGATGGTACTTGACTGCTATGCCAAGGGAAAATCAGGCCACGCTGCCAGAGAGGAAGGGATTAATGCCATTTATCAGGCGCTGAGAGACATACAATGGTTTAGAGAATTTGAGTTTGAAGAGGTTTCTCCCTTCCTGGGAAAGGTCAAAATGAGTGTTACACAAATAGATGCCGGAACCCAAC
>JBCDBC010000765.1:0-3608 GCA_039184535.1 Bacteroidota bacterium
ATGATTCAAAAAATACTTCAATCTGAGAGATACTATGAACAGGAGAGAGGAACATAAGGAGTTTGATTCCTGGCTGGTAAATCAGCTTGATGGGCAGAAACACGTGTTCAAGGATGAATACTGGATCGCGGCCCAGCAACTGATAGAGGCAGATGAAGCAGGAAGAAATTCGAAAAGAAGGTACTGGATGTTCTGGTTGAACTACGGACTCCAGGGACTGGCCTTGTTATGCCTTCTGGGATACTGGGGGAGTAGAATGATTCTTCCAGGAGGAGAAGGTATGTCTGCCATCCAGCAGACAGAAGTGATGGCTTTTTCCTCAGAAGCTAATGGAACCTCTAATGCCATCTCACTATCAGGTACTGAGGAGGCAGGAGAGAGTAACGCGCCAGAAGAAGTACTAAAAGAAAGCACTGCTACTCTTGAAAATTTCTCAGAAACATTCTCAAGTGAAGAGAATACTCATCAGGATATAACAGTTAATCTTGACACCAAAAGACCTGAAGCCCCGATTACCCAAATAAATACTCAATCCCTAACCAGCCCTCTTTCTGCCCCTGAAGAAGTTCAGAGAGAGAACTCCACATATTCAACAAAGGTGCCAGCCGAGCCTAGGCTTACAAACAATTCTCAAGTAAAAACCACAGCAGAAGTACTTCCGAAAGTACCTGAGGAAGTCAATCTACTTACCGGTGAGAATAGCACTCGAAACCTCTTATTACCGCCTATAGACAGTATTCAGGTAGAATGGGAAGCCGACTGGCAGGTAGACAAAGAACTTGGCCCTATCTCAAAACTGGAAAAAGAGAAATTTTCTCCTTATCTGAGTGTGAGCCTAAGAGGGGAGTGGCAAACTTTTGGGAGTCTTTCACCCATTTCATTAGGCATAGAAGGTGCTGGTCCACTTCTGGGCATCAGAGCCCGCTACAGGTTAAGTCCACGTACAGAACTCTTTGCAGGAGCTTCTTACCTGAAAACTTCTGCCATAGAAGGACAAGTAGATATTAACTCCCGACTCATCAAGTTTGGCCTGAATCAGGACATCACCAGATATGAGATAGAGACCCTTCATATGGTGGATCTCCCCTTGGGGGTGAGAAGGTACCTAGGAGGGAGACATAGTGTTCAACTTAGCTTGCATCCTTTAATTCTCATGGATGCGAAACACAGCGTGTCCAGGGTTAGGAAAAACGCCTTTGACGAAACCAGAAATGACTACCTGGGAGAGGTAAATGGGATCCGCCAGGGTATCAGATCCATTAACCTGGGCATAGGAGCAGGCTATGATTATCAGCTTAGCCGCCAATTACTCATTGGAATAGAAGCACAATTATATCCCCAAGGGTTCTTCCTGGATTCTCCTTACAGCCAGGGAACACAAAGCCCTTTTATGATAGGGGTAGGGATAGAGTATGACATACTTAAAATCAAATGAAAAAATTAGCATTCATCGCCGGAATCTTATTGCTCGTTCTGGCTTGTAATGACAACCAATTTCCCGATCAACCATCCGCTCCTGAAGTGCAGTTCTACTTGGAGGGAGAGGTAAATACACAGAATGTTTCTCTCAAGGCTGGAGAGGACGACTACTTCATGTTTACTGACTATACTTATGATCAAGGGGATAACAGATTCGTGTTCCAGGGAAAGCTCTCTCAGGTATTCTGTATCAACTGTGGCTCATCCCTAAATATAGAGATCAGAGATAGTCTAAAGCGAGCAGCGGATTTTACTTATGGAGATGGTGTTCCTTTCAGTGCGAAGGAAATTGACTACAAACTCAGCATCCAAAGTCCAGGAGTACAATTCCAATTTAACTCAAGTGTAGATACAGCCGATGCAAGGTCCTACTTCTGGAACTTTGGGGATGGCTCTTCTTCTACCGTCAAATCCCCCAAGCATATTTATAAAGAAGCCAATCAAAATCAGCGCATACCTGTAACACACAAAGTAGTAAGAAAGGACTCCTGTGAAACGGAAATTAAGCGAGAAATAGATATACTTTTCGAACCATCTACAGATAGTTGTATCCTAGACTTTGAGGTAGTCTTAGAGAAAGACTCTGTCGCCCAGTTTTACACACTCATTCCTACAGTCGAAGACTTCGGCCAGCGATTTTACCTATGGCAGATCTATATCAATAATCAGAATGAGCCATTCAAATTTTCAAATGAAAAATTCTTCTCCTTTACCTTAGAACCCGCAGATCAGATTAGTAAAATCATTCTCATTACAGAAGATATCGCATGTTCAGGAGAGGTGGAAAAGATATACAGTCCTACTGAGGGGGTAGAGGAGCCCAAAGATGCTGCCATTTGCGATTTGAGTTTTGACCAAGAGAAACAGTTTTTACTGGCCCCAGCACCGGAAGTAGGATCTATGGTATGCATCACATGGGAAAATGAAGAAGGCATAGAATATAGGTCTGATCGTTTTGGTCAACCTACCAATAGTATGTTCCGGGTAAACAGTGTAGAAGCCTTTGAGGAGAACGAAAGGGGACAGAAAACCGTAAAACTGGACATCACTTTTAGCTGCGAATTAACCGCTGAAAATGGGGAGTCAATATGGGTGGAAAACATGAGTGGAATTTTTGGTGTGGCTTTTCCCTAGTTTTTGCATCTAAAGTGAGGTAAATCCGTAATACCTATACAACTTTTGGAATAAGTTGGTAGATATTTCTGATTTACCTAATTTTCACTCATATTAACTAACCATACCCCTATGAAAAAATCATTTGTATTATTATTTGCCCTACTGTTTACAGTAGGAATGATTGGACTGACCTCATGTAGTGATGCTGATTCCAATCAAGAAGGAGCTGAAGCTGAAATGGCTGAAGGAGCTGGAGAAGGTGAAGGTGAAGGTGTAGGAGAAGGCGACGGAGAAGGAGAAGGTGAGGGAGAAGGTGAAGGAGATGGAGAAGCTTACGAAAGTATCTCTGCTAACCTTGAAACCATCAATCGTGAAGTAGTATTCCAGTATGCTGATGCTCAGGTAGAAATGAAGCCTACAGCTATGAAGTGTGCTGATGATGAAAAAGAAGGTAAGCGTACGCGTTGTTTTGAGAATGCTGTTCGCAACCACCTAAAATCAAATGTAGAATATCCTGAAGCTGCTGAAGAAGCAGGTGTGCAAGGAAGTGTTCACGTACAGTTTGTGGTAGATGAAGAAGGAAATATAGCTGATGTTACCATGCTGAAAAGTGCTAGTGCTGGTGCTGAAGACGCTGAAGCACAGGCAGATCTGTACACCTCACTTAATGATGAAGCCCTGAGAGTAGTGGGAACACTTCCTCAAATGGCTGCTGGTACTAGCGGAGGAAATCCTGTAAGTGTAGCTTACGTAGTTCCTGTGAGCTTTGTGCTGAACTAAGCTTATCCTTATAAAAGCATACACAGGCGGCCCCGTGCCGCCTTTTTTCTTTTCTGAATCATCATTTCTCCTTTCTTCTTTCTTTTTTAAGTTTATCATCCCGGTGTGCTTGTTGGGAATGGCTTGCGGGGTCAGCCGGGATCTCACTCAAGATCTATCTAACAAAAGCACCCATGTCAATCACCCACATCATAGCAAACATACTCACCTTATCGGCCTTTTGTGCTCACGAC
>JBCDBC010000766.1:0-3605 GCA_039184535.1 Bacteroidota bacterium
GTAAAGACTCATTAATTACCACAAAAATTCAAGTACTAGCTTAAAAAATAACAAAAAATATAAAAAAACAATGACACAATTACTAGATCCTAACCAGCTTAAGATAATTTCTAGCTCAAATAGACAACTAACAGATATTTTACAAGATATTGTCTGTAATGTTGAAATAAAATCTAATTTTTGCATTTCACATCCAAATTATCAACCACTGAAACTATTAGATGAAACTGTTGCTCGTTTTCAGGGTTTGTCGAGTCAGATGCAGCATAAATATCTGAGTTTACAATTACAAAATTTTATCTACGGTATTTATTATAATGGCTCTTTGCAAAGTCAATTAGCATTAGATAACCAGGAAAATAATTTGCCAATAGATTTAGAGAATAATAGTGTATTAGGGGTAGATGCAAATTTTGTAGAGGAATTACACGAAAGTAATTGTGGAGAAGGATATTTTGATCGTTCTGTTTAAGCAGTTTTTCAGAAAGAACCGGTCTTTTCTCAATCACTTTCTGTTAAAATCTGCCATATATCTGGGCGTGTTCATTCTCTTCGTTTTGTTGACAGGCTTCATCATGCAGTGGGCCTATAAAGGACTAGACGCCTCCCAAGCCATAGAGGAAACTCAGGAAGGATATGCCCAAAATATCATGGTAGCCTATGTCATCTTCACCGCTAGCACCAGCATTCTGATCAGTTTCCTGGGACAGGTACGTCAAATCATAGGGCCGAGAAAGTTAGGGAGGCTATTTCTGGGAAGGTATTTTTCTCCTCGCTCCGAAGAGATGGTTTTCATGTTCCTGGATTTGAAAGACTCTACCGCTATAGCTGAAAAGTTGGGACATGTACAGTACAGCCAGTTCATTCAGGACTGCTTCTATGACCTCAATCAAGTGATTCCCGCATTTAAGGCAGATGTTTATCAATACGTGGGGGATGAAGCTGTCTTGCATTGGCCTTATGAGAAAGGCCTAAAGGATCATAGATGTCTTAACCTCTTTATGGCTTTCCAGAGAACCTTAAAATCAAGAGAATCCTATTATCTGGAGAATTATGGATTATCACCTCACTTTAAGGCAGGCATGCATGGAGGGAATATCACAGTTACAGAGGTAGGAGAAATCAAGAAAGAAATTGCCTTTCATGGAGATGTACTGAATACGGCTGCCAGACTGGAAAAAGCCTGTGAAGCCCAAGGTGCTGATCTCCTTATTTCTGCTACACTTAAGAAAGAGTTGGAGAATGGTTTCGAGGGAACTTTTACTGGTGTGGGAGAGCTAGCCCTAAAAGGAAAATCAGAAAGCATGCAAGCTTTCCGAGTGACGTTTTAGTTTTTCTTTTTCTCAGAAAATAGTAATCATCCAATATTAATCTGAAGTCTTTTTCCCAATCCTCCTTCTACAATCTTAATTAAGGTTGAAAGTTCAATACCCGACTTATTATTCTCAACTCTGGAAATATAGTGTTTTGAGGTTCCTGACTTGCTGGCAAGTTCCTCCTGAGTGAGCCCCTGTTCTTTCCTTGCTTGCTTAATCATTAATCCTATCTCCAACTTTCTTAGGGGGTCAGGCTGACTTGCCTCATACAAGACAATGGGATCCAGGTCGTAATAATAGATTTCTTTTTCTCCTAAATCATTTTCTGATTCTATAGGTAAGTTTCTCCATACAAGGGTACCATCAATCACCTCTACCTGGCTGAATTCTTCCTGCGATGTGAGCAAAGGAAACTCTATGTCTCCTCTTCCCACTTCCCAGTCTTGGAAGAGTGGCTGAAAATCAATAATTCTTGATTCTCCATTATTAAATAGACAGTATACTTTGTATCCGTCTATTTGGTGTATATTTATAATCCTTTTAATGCTTCTCATTTCAGGATATCATTTCTTTTTGGGATTAAACTGTGTCCATTTCTTCATCAAATACTCACGGTTCTGTGTTGCCCATTGAATCACTTTTTTCCTCTGTTTTATGGGAAGTTTTCCAGAAAAAGTCTCAAGTGATTCTATTTCTATTAGTTCCTCATATTCTGCATACATCGCGTGGAAGTGCGGGGGATTATGGTCCCGCAAATACACATAGAGTTTGATAGAACCGATGATTTTGATGCATGGCATAGTTTCTATACTACCTAAGTAACTAAAAGTTGTCTAATTCATCAACATTTTCTTAGGAGTATTTCATTGAAAATAAACATACACTCATGGGAAGAAGTACTTATTATCTCTATACTCAGTAGTCTTATAGTACTTGGGGCGAGCATCTAATCTGACATGCAGCCATATTACGCCCGTCCCTTCTGTATTTAGCCAGATTTGCTTCCCTTTGGCTAATTCTTGCAGGCAGGTTTCAGCTATAGCTTTGAACAATTCCAACACCTGCCCTGCATCAGCCTTCCTCAGAAAGGCACCAAAGTGTTTGTAGGTCTCTTTTTCCTTGTGATTGACAGGTGCTATTAAGGGAGCATCTCCGCCTAAATTAGGAAAGACGACTACCTGTTTATCTGGTCGAAAGTGTTCCCTAAAAGTATGCTCATCCACTGTTCTGGAATCAAAGCTATTAGTTTTGACGAGTATCACTTCATAAGCCTGATCCAGATATATTTCTTTTAAAGGCGGATGCTCCCAGAAGAAAGCACCTCCACCAGCCTGAAGGATTTCCTGACGGTAGCTTTCTACAAAAGCAGGATCATTCTTCCATAAAGTGAAGACTTCTTGGAAATTCAGGAGCTGATGGTCTGAAGAGATGGTTATTCTCACTGAATACCCATCTCTCTCTTTTAGATTAAATTTCCACTTAGACATGGATTTTTAATATCATTAGATTTCCCAAAAGCTAGGAAGCCTATCCATTACTCACAAGTTCTCCCACAGCTCTTATGGCTGATCTGGCAGCGGTGTGTACGCTACTCCAATCACTTCCAGTAGTATATTCTGCTCCTGTGAAGAAGAGCTTCCCGTCTACAGATTCGCCCAAGGTACGTATCCTTCTCCAGTTCTCCTGGTCATAGATGTAGGCACCTCTTGCAAAAGGCTCTGCATTCCAGTTTTGGAACACATGCTTTACATAAGTGGCAGAAGCTTTGCCTTCATAGAGCTCATCCAGCTCCGCCAGCATGTAGTTAATCAAGGCTTCTCCTTCTAGGTTTACATAGGGTTGTGTCCCCGTCCCTACGGCAAATAGTCCTAGAATGTGTTGGGAGGTGTTTTGCCCATAAGAGGCATCATAGTACAGCTTCTGTCCCGCAGAGGCAGGCTGGATATCGAAGGCAGTAAAAGCAGGGTAGAATTTCTCCGAAAACTCTATGAATGCCTTGCAGCCATCCCAAACCGTAACTTTAGAAAGGGCGTCGACTTTATCAGAAGGTAGTACTGGGGTAAAGCTCACATCTCCTCGCTGGAGAATTTTCGGAGGAATACTGGTAAAGACCTTATCGGCTATGAAATCTTCATTATCCGTTTTCACCACCACCTGACTACCTGAATAATCTATGGAGGTAACTACGGTGTTGTAGGTGATTTTATCTTTCACAGAAGGGGCAATGTACTGGTCGAAGAAATCAAACCAGGTAGAATTAATGAACTTCTGGTCTATGGTGAACCCAAC
>JBCDBC010000767.1:0-3603 GCA_039184535.1 Bacteroidota bacterium
AAAATTTTAAGCTAAAGTTGAACTTTTTTCTACACTTCCCCCTCAAGCAGTTCTCATTTCAACTATTTCCTTAATTTTATTTACGACTAAATGCGGGTTTAGGTACGTAAGGTTTCGTTAAAATAATGATAATTATAGACGAATAACCTGCTTCAATATGATTACCTGACGAGAAGAGGTATTTCAATCAGATATTTGAAAAGGTTCAGTCACCTTAATACGATCATTATCAGTCAGGGTTAGAAAATAATCTCCTGCTATGAGTCTGGAAGAAATTATTTTGAACGTATGGGCCTTAGGCTTTGCATTGATAGATTTTTCAAGTATTTCCTCTCCCGAAGTGCTGTGAACCTTCAAAACCATAGCTAGGGATGAATCAGCAACACACTTGACCATTATTTGTCCCTCTTCTCTTTCCATAAGCTCAGCATATAAGCTTACTTTATGGGAAACATCTGCTTTGATGGGAAGACTTTCTGCTTCATTAAGATCTAATCCTACATGCCTAGCTTCAAAGGCAGATTCATTTTCTGCTTCCTTCAAGCGCATGCTTGGAATACTGGGAAGTTTTGCCAACATTTTTTTATCCCATGTAGCAGGGGTCTCTACTTTATGTGCATGTCGGTTTTTGGTAACTACCATACTGATGGTTAACATGAAGCTCAATATTATGGCTCCATAGGCAATGTCAGTAGCTTTAAGCATAACAGCATTCCGGGTGGAAGCCGCTTGCTTTGGCGAGGAATTTGGCTTAAGGCTCATCGGCGTTAGACTGCTTATGATGCAAAATGCCTATTATGATTGGAGGCGGGTAATATATTCCCTTCTATCTATTACATAAGAATGAAAATAACCCAATGTTTATGAATTGAGAGTCCCTTTCTCCTACCTCAATCACCTAAATAAGGTAATAGTTCCCGTTCTGGATATTTCTTCCCCATTTAAACTTTGTCCCTCTACCTGAATCACATAGGTTCCCTCAGGTAATAATTTTCCCTCAGACGTACCATCCCAGCTAAAATCCAATGCATTAGACTCAGTAATTACTCTCCCCCACCTATCATAAATCACAATGAAGATACTCTCAAGCCCAGAAGAAGGAACTCTGAATAAATCATTCCTCCCATCATTATTGGGACTGAAGGCATTAGGCAAGTAAAAGGTAGGGCCAAATACTTCTATAAAGCTGAAAGAAACTGAGTCTGTACATTCTCCCTCGTTGGAAGCAACCAGGTTTACGGTATACCTCCCTTTCTTATCAAAGGTGTAAAAGGGGGACTCATCCGTTGAGGTTCCACCATCTCCAAAATCCCAGCTATA
The DNA here is from genome assembly GCA_039184535.1 of Bacteroidota bacterium. Taxonomy (GTDB): domain Bacteria; phylum Bacteroidota; class Bacteroidia; order J057; family J057; genus JBCBKZ01. The sequence goes on from JBCDBC010000767.1 coordinate 1,321, forward strand.
AGAGGTAGCTCCTACAGATCCATTGATAAAGCCTACTTCAAGGGGAGCAAAACCCTCCCTGAGATTAACAGAAAACAGCGCGTCAGGATAGGTAAACACCCTTAGGGTGGCATAAACCGTATCTCCCACACATCCCTGGGTTTCTGGAATCATCCAAATTGGTGTGTCTGTTAAAGGTGCGAGGGAAATACTAGTGGAAGCAGATCCTCCAGACCAACTATATATCTCTGCACCAGCTCCTATTAGTTCCGTTCTATCCCCAATACAAATGAGCGTATCTCCTATTATACTGCCCACTGGTTTAGCACTCACTACTATCTCTATACTATCTCTGCCTACACATCCATTAGTTCCCGGGCCTTCCACTATGTAAGTGGTAGTTGTGATGGGACTAGCCACAGGATTAGCAATGCTAATATCAGATAGGCTGCCTGCAGGAGACCACGTATAGCTCTGAGCACCTATGGCAGCTAAGGGAACTATTTCTCCCTCACAAATAGCTTCATCCTGCCCGGCATCTATATTAGGCAGGGGAAGAATGTTTACTCTTTGGCTATCCTGAGCACTACACCCGTTAGCGTCTGTACCTACTACTATATAAACAGTGTTCTGGAAAGGACTGGCCAAAGGATTAGAAACAGTAGGGTCTGACAGGCTAGCTTCCGGCAGCCATGAATAGGAAATTCCTCCCGTAACCCCTAATGCGGCTGAACTTCCCAGACATACATCCAGATCAGCTTCTGCATTAATAACTGGCAGTGGATTAAGCGTGATGTTAACCGTATCAGTATCATCACACCCAATAGCATTAGATACACGGAGAATAAACTGCTGGTCTCCTGATAGTAAGGCGGTAGGGTTAGCAATGTTTGCATCAGAGACCAGGTTGGCAGGGAACCACTCATAGGTATTGCCCCCAGAACCTTCTAATTGAAGAAGATCTCCCTCACATACTCCTCTGTCATCTCCTGCAAAGGCCGTAGGGATTCCAAAGACTTCTATCAGGGTGCTAGTGGTATCAGAACAACCATTGGCATCTATTACTTCCACAACATATCTGGTAGTCATGGTAGGAAGTACAGCTGGGTTATCTACGTCTGTGGATGTCAGTCCTGTGGAAGGCGTCCACTGATAACTCACCCCTCCCCCAGCCTGAAGCTGAAGTCTGTCCCCCTCACAAACAGCTGTATCATTACTCACTGTAGGCATGGGCAAAGCGAGTACCTGAATAAGCACACTGTCGCTGGCTTCACAGCCATTAGCATCTACTCCTGTCACCAAATACCCTGTATCTGTGGTAGGGAAAGCTTGAGGATTAGGGATGCCCGTTTCACTTAAGGAAGGCCTCGCTTCCCATGTATACGTGAGAGCTCCACTAGCTTCAAGTTGTAGTGTATCTGCAAAACAGATGCTTGTATCATTCCCTGCGTTTACAGTAGGAGCTGGATTAAGGGTAACTTCTATCTCATCTGTATTCTCACAGCCTGCATTATCTTTCCCTATAACAGTAAATGTGGTAGTGGTCAAAGGGCTAGCTATCGGATCAGCAATGGTACTATCTGATAGTAGTAATCCAGGAGACCATTCATACGTTAGCCCTCCAGTGGCTAATAAGCCCAGACTTTCTCCTTCACAAATACTGGTATCATTCCCGGCAGAAATAGGAGGGGCTACATTGACGAATACATTTACACTATCCGTTTCTGAGCACTGAAAGTCATTGGTTACGGTTACTGTGAATAAGGTAGAGTCTAGGGGGGTAGCTATAGGGTTAGGAATATTAGCATCTGATAGAAAAGAAGCATTATCCCAACTATAGGTAATTCCACCCATAGCAAGTAAGGGGGCTGATTCTCCCTCACAAATAGTCGTATCAGGGCTCACCGTAGGTTCAGGCTTAGGGGCTACAAATATCCCCAGACAAACCTGTCCTGTAAGTCCTAGCCCATTTCTGAATCTCACCTTAAATATATCCAGCATGGAATCTGAAGGGGCAGTATAATTAAATGTCATACTCCCAGGCTGAAAGTCTACAGTCCCCATAGCATTCTCTACCCCTATTATCTCATGGAAGGGATCACAGCTTTCTGCCAATATAGTATGCGTAAGTACCTCCTCAGCACAGACCGTGTCCACAAGATAGTACTCTGTAGGTAGGAGAATATCTGGATCCAGTGCTTTTACCTTGGCCTGATACTCTGTAAAGAAGCCATAAGTTCCTCCGTCTCCTGAATCTCCTACGATCAGCCCTAAATGAAGGGGTTCTGAACTCTGAACTACATT
>JBCDBC010000768.1:0-3596 GCA_039184535.1 Bacteroidota bacterium
AGAAGCACCTGATGTGGATCATCATTGTTGACTCCATCCACCAATTGCTTGATGGCAGAAGGCTGATCGCCTGCGGGTTGAAATTTGGCGTTAAGTTTAAATTGAAAGTCTCTTTCTTCCATATATGAGAATGAACTAAGCTATGCTAAGTGGTATACGATAGTAAAGGCGAATGGATTGAGTTCTGACCCATGAAAGTTTTTTCAGTGCAAAGGATATCTATTTGCCGACCATTTTATGGTCCTTGGCATGAATTTCGTACATTTAGGCCAGAGCACAAAAGTCCAAATTACTGTAAATTTTGAACATTTTAGGAATTGACGTAGGGGGTTCAGGTATTAAAGGAGCTCCCGTAGACACTACTACTGGCACACTGCTTGCCGACAGATTCAGAATAGATACTCCACAACCGTCCACCCCCAAAGCCATGGCTAAGGTGGTCAAGGAAATTTCCAAGCATTTCTCTTGGAATGGCCCCATAGGATGTGGATTCCCAGCCCCTATCCAAAAAGGAGTAGCTAAAACCGCCACCAACATAGACGACTCATGGATAGGGACCAGTGTAGAGAAAACCTTTGGCAATGCTACTAGCTGTCCTGTGAGAGCCGTGAATGATGCTGACGCGGCAGGTATAGCAGAAAATGTCTTTGGTGCTGGACAAGGAAGAATGGGGGTTACCATCCTTTTGACCATAGGAACGGGCATAGGGTCAGCCTTATTCCAGGACGGAAAACTGATTCCTAACACAGAACTAGGGCACCTCATCTTCAAAGATGGGAAGATTGCCGAATGGTATGCTTCAGATTCGGCCAGAAAGAGAAATGACCTCAAGTGGGGAGAATGGGGGAAGCGCTTCAATAAATACCTCAACCACGTACATAAGATCTTCTATCCTGACTTGATCATAGTAGGTGGAGGCGCCAGCAAAAAGTTTAATCAGTTTGAAGACGAACTGGATGTGCCTACAGAAGTAGTCCCAGCACAATCTCTTAATCAGGCGGGTATCATAGGTGCTGCCCTTGCCGGGCTGCCTGAAATGGCATAGGGTTCTTTTTCTTTTGTTACTGTAGCGGCTGTTTTAACTGCCGCTTATCTGCCTGGGCGAATAAATTCACCCCTACCTCATCGGACTTTATGAACCCCCATTTGAATGGTGAGGGTCCTAAACTCCCTTATAATAATTATTTTGAAAAATGGGAAAACCTCTCTCATTTGAATTTTTCCTCCAGAAATATGTAACTTCTTGTCCTCCCGGACCAGTCTTGTGAAATAAGTGATTACATGAACCTCCTTACAATAGGGAAGAAGATTGCCTTTTGGGCTTTCAGCTTTGGTATGCTGTTAGTGCAGGTGAATCTATATTCTCAGTCGACTTGTTTTCTTCGCTCCACGGATGACGTCATCGACCTTAATCCACACCTGAGCATCACAGAAGAGTCTGAAAAGGGCTTTAGTCTGGAAGAGGCTATTCAATGGAAAGACTACTCATCCTTTGCTTCATCTTATACCTTAAGTCCTAACAAAGCCTACTGGGGCAAAGTCCACCTAACAAATAGCCTTGCCTACCAGGTGAATTGGATATTTTCTCCAGATTGGGGGAAAGCCATAGAGCATAATGGGAATGTGGATGTGTACCTGCAGTATACAGATAGTTTAGTAACTAAAAAGAGTGGTCGTTTTATTCCCGCTTCTCAGAAAGACATTCCAGAAGGTCCGGATAATTATGTCTCTATTACATTAGCTGCAGGGCAAGAGGTGGAGGTATTCTTCCGAATTGAAAAAATAAATCATGTAGCTCCGGTATGTAATGTGAAGTTAGTGGAGAAGAACCGTTGGGAGGCCCTTTCTCAAGGAAAAAGATACATATTTGAAGGAATTGTTCAGGGAATGCTTTGGATGATGATACTGTATAGTTTCATAATTTTCTTAGGCACTAAGGAAAGAAGCTATCTGATTTACACCCTCTTCCTCCTTTCATCTTCTATTTACTTCTTATATCTATCAGGAATCTTACTTGAGGTGTTCTTATATGAGGTTCCTAAGCTGAACACCTTTGTACGTATCATAGTCTCCAACCTGGTTCCATGGGCTTTTTTCCAAATTTCCCGCTCCTTTGTGGATACAGCGACGCTAATCCCAAAATGGGATAAGGCTGGAGAATATCTGCTGAGAGGGATTATCGTTTGGATGTGCATTGAATTTATCATCAACCTTATCTGGTTCCATGAGCCTATTTTGAACTTCATGGTAAACAGTGCCTTCATGCTTGAAGGACTGTTTCTACTCGCAATCATCATCAGGTATTTCTTTACTCCTTACACTATCGCAAGAATCTTCATTTATGGATCTATCTGTATGGTTCTAGCTGCTTTCGTGGGAGTAGGGGCAGATGTATTTCTGAATATCCAGGCCATGTTACCTATAGTGGAAGGAGCATTTATAGCCCAGGTGTTGACTTTTGCTTTGGGGCTGGCGTACAGACTGAGAATGGGAGAACGGGAAAAACTTGAAGCCCAAAAACTGCTCAACGAAAGACTGATCCAAACAGATCATTTGAAGGATACCTTTCTGGCCAATACCTCTCATGAATTGCGTACTCCCTTGACGGGGATTCTGGGATTATCTGAGAACTTATATGAAAAATATGAAAAAATCTCTTCTCAGAATGCACAAAAAGACCTGAGCATGATTATCACTTCTGCCAAGAGGCTTACCAGCCTGGTGAATGATATTCTGGATTTCTCAAAATTGAAGACACGTGATCTTAACTTACAGAAGAAGGCGATAGATCTTCATTCTCTAGTAGATGTTGTGCTACATACAAACAGACCTTTGGTAATAGGGAAAGAAATTTCTTTGGAGAATGGAATTCCAGAAGAAATTCCTTTGGTTTTGGGAGATGAGAATAGGCTCCAGCAGATCTTTTATAACCTCATAGGAAATGCCATTAAGTTCACAGAGAAAGGATATATCAGAATTTCTGCAGAAGAGAAAAAGGGGTTTGTCCACATACAAGTATCTGATACTGGGACGGGCATACCTGAACATAAACGTGATGCTATTTTTCAGGAATTTGAACAAGCGGATGGTTCTATTAGAAGAGAGTTTGCCGGAACAGGATTGGGACTCAGTATCAGTAAAAAATTGGTAGAACTACACGGAGGGGAAATCTGGGTAGAATCTGAAGTATCAGTAGGGTCAACTTTTTTTATTACGCTTCCTGTAGCACCTGCTGGACTTAAACCTGAGACCGGAAAGACCATTACTCCCCTGGTACAAATTAATTCTAATGGAAATGAGCGCGCCCCTACCACCATAGAGATAACAGATACCCAAAAAGGGATTCGAATTCTGATAGTAGATGATGAAGTAATCAACCATCATGTCCTGAAAAATCACTTAGGAGAAAACACCTACGAAAAAGTTTCTGCCATGAATGGTGAGGAGGCTTTGGGTATTCTTGAGAAAGAAAAACCTTTTGATTTGGTCTTGCTAGATCTGATGATGCCTCGGATGTCAGGATATGAGGTGTGCGAAGAGATACGCAAAAAATATCTTCCCAGTGAACTCCCGGTCATCATGATTACAGCCAAGAA
>JBCDBC010000769.1:0-3596 GCA_039184535.1 Bacteroidota bacterium
CTCATATTCATCTGTTGCCGTTTGGCTGAGGTAGTGAACGCCCCTGTGGACGTTGCTATTATGGAGCTTATAGTAATTCTCCAGCCTTTCTATGACCTGAATAGGTTTTTGAGAGGTGGCAGCATTATCAAAATACACAAGAGGCTTTCCATACACCTCCTGATGTAGAGCAGGAAAGTCTTTTCTGACCTCCTCTACGTTGAAAGGAACCCGATCCGTGACGGTTTGTATGTCCATGACCTGTTATGTTGAGGGTGAAAACCTGTTTGCTATGAGTGCGTTAGCATATGTTTGAACAGCTTCGTTTGAAAGATTTTCTATTACCTCTCCAATGAATGCCTGGATGAGCAACATTTTAGCTTCCTTTTCCTTGATACCTCTTGCCTTTAGGTAAAACATGGCATCAGTATCCAGCTGTCCCGTAGTAGCGCCATGGCTACATTTTACATCATCAGCATAGATCTCTAACTGTGGTTTTGTAAAGATGTTAGCTGTAGGACTCAGGAGAATATTTCTGTTTGACTGGAATGCATTGGTTTTTTGTGCATCCTGGTACACGTTGATTCTTCCGTTGAAAACTGCCGTAGCCTTATCATGGATAATCCCTTTGTAAAGCTCGTTACTGAAGCAGTTAGGGACTTTGTGGTGTACCTGGGTGTGGTTGTCTATATGTTGCAGACTATCTAACATATAAGTACCGAATAAATGGGCTTCACTATGCTCCCCATCAAGGAAAATTTCCAAATTATTTCTGATGAGATCTCCCCCAAAGCTAAGGGTAGAAATAGTGAAATTGGCGTTTTTGCCTATATGTACCTGAGTCTGTTCTACACTAGACCCCTGATAAGCACCTTCCTGAAATCTGGTGAGGGTACACCTGGCATCATCTCCTACAAAGATCTCTGTAGTCTGATTGTGGAAGGTTTTACCCTGCCCTAGATTTACGTATTTCTCTACTAAATGTACCTCTGCATTTCTTTCGACCCAGATAAGATTTCTATGTTGGCTAAGTGAGTAAGCCTCTTCTGATGAGCCTGAAAAAAGATGGAGCACAAATAAAGGTTTTTCTTTCAGTCCGGAGGTAGAAACGTGTACCAGCACTCCTTCCTTGGCATAAGAAGCGTTAAGTGCAGAAAAAATATTCTTTTCTACAGAAAGGAATTGTCCACTGTGCTCTTCATAAAAGGATCTGGAGTCCTTATCCAGCTCTCCAATTGGAGAAATGGTGATTTTATTTTCAGTACTTAGGCTTGAAAGCGCTGCCTGATACGCCCCATTATAGAAAACCAGTATATCTGCCTCCAGGCCTGGGATTAGATGAGGGGTAATATCAATCTCTCCGGAAGTGGAGGAAGGAAGAAAAGTCCCCTCATATAAGCTTTGAAGGGAGGTGTACTTCCATTCTTCCCACTTTCGGGTAGGGAGGGCAGATTCTGCCAAGGCTTTTTCTCCTTTCTGCTGAAGAGGCGTATAGTGACCATTACCGTTAAGCTTAACGGGTCTGAAGTTTGAAACGAATGTATCTTTGAGGCTGTCTGATTGTAATATCGTACCTGCCATATTAGCTTCTAATTGGACTGTGAGAAATTAAACTACTGCGGCCTTGATCCAATCATATCCTTTTTCCTCCAGTTCAAGGGCCAATTCTTTTCCTCCGGACTTCACAATTCTACCATCTACCATTACATGTACAAAGTCTGGTACTATGTAGTCCAGTAGTCTTTGGTAGTGTGTAATAACCAGGAAGGAGTTATTCTCATTTCTGAGTTTGTTTACTGCTTGAGATACGATCCTTAGTGCGTCAATGTCTAAGCCAGAATCAGTCTCATCTAATATAGCCAGCTTAGGTTCCAGCATAGCTAATTGGAAGATTTCATTTTTCTTTTTTTCACCACCGGAGAATCCCACATTCACAGAACGCTTAGTCAGCTGCTGATCCAGCTCCACAATCTCTTTCTTCTCTTTCATGAGTTTCAAGAATGCACCTGCTGATAGAGGTTCCTCTCCTCTGTATTCTCTTACAGAATTTAGAGAAGTACGAAGGAAGTTCACCATGCTTACTCCAGGAATCTCTACTGGGTATTGAAAAGCTAGGAAGATCCCTTCTCCCGCTCTTTCATCTGGATCAAGTTCCAATATGTCTTTCCCTTCAAAGATGATTTCTCCATCAGACACTTCATAGTCTTCCTTTCCTGCTAGGACGGAAGCCAATGTACTTTTCCCACTTCCGTTAGGTCCCATGATGGCGTGTACTTCCCCAGGCTTGATATCCAGGTTAAATCCTTTGAGTATTTCCTTATCTTCAATTGAAGCGTGAAGATTATTTATTGTTAACATGTTTGTTGGTTATTTTTTTGTTGGTTTAGCCTACACTTCCTTCTAAACTTATGGATAGAAGTTTTTGAGCTTCCACAGCAAATTCCATGGGCAACTGATTCAATACTTCTTTTGCGTATCCATTTACGATCAGGCCTATGGCTGCCTCTTCCCCTATACCTCTTTGATTACAGTAGAAGATCTGGTCTTCTCCGATCTTTGAGGTGGTAGCTTCGTGCTCAACCTGTCCACTAGGGTTTCCTACTTCTATATATGGAAAGGTATGTGCCCCACAGGTATCTCCAATGAGAAGAGAATCACACTGGCTGAAGTTTCTGGCATTTTCTGCTCCCTTCATGATTTTGACCAATCCTCTATAACTATTGTTGCTCTTCCCGGCGGAGATCCCCTTGGAAATGATGATGCTGCGGGTGTTTTTGCCAATATGGACCATCTTGGTACCGGTATCAGCTTGTTGATGCCCGTTGGTAACCGCTACGGAGTAGAATTCTCCTTCAGAGTGATCTCCCTGGAGAATAACAGAAGGATACTTCCAGGTAATGGCTGATCCTGTTTCTACCTGTGTCCAGGAGATTTTGGATCTTTTTCCTTTACAGATACCTCTCTTGGTAACGAAATTATAAATACCACCCTTACCCGTTTCAGGATCACCTGGATACCAGTTTTGTACGGTAGAGTACTTAATCTCTGCTTCTTCCATGGCTACTAATTCCACTACTGCGGCATGAAGCTGATTCTCGTCTCTCATGGGAGCTGTACATCCCTCCAGGTAGCTCACATAGCTTCCTTCTTCTGCCACGATTAATGTCCTCTCAAACTGACCTGTATTTTGCTCATTAATTCTAAAGTAAGTGGATAGCTCCATAGGGCATCTCACACCTTTAGGGATGTAAACAAAGGATCCGTCAGTGAAGACGGCAGCATTTAGGGCTGCATAGAAGTTGTCAGTATGTGGGACTACGCTTCCCATATACTTCTTTATCAACTCAGGATGGTCATGTATGGCTTCTGAGAATGAACAAAAGATAATTCCCTGCTCAGCTAACTTATCTTTATAAGTAGTTTTGATAGACACACTGTCTACCACAGCATCTACAGCTACTCCACTTAGCACCTTCTGTTCTTCCAAGGGAATTCCCAGTTTCTCAAAAGTCTTGAGGAGTTCCGGATCTACTTCATCCAAGCTTTCCAGCTTAGGTTTCTGCTTAGGAGCTGCATAATAATAGATGTCCTGAAAATCTATGGGAGGAAAATCAACA